>NZ_CAKJTR010000086.1:0-20382 GCF_917627355.1 Protofrankia sp. Cj3
GCCTCGCCCGCCGGTGGCCAGAGCGATCCGTCGCGGTCTGGGGGCAGCCCGACCACCTCAGGGGATCCCGCGGGGCCGGGTGCCGCGACCGTTCCCGGGACATCCCCGAACGACGTGGGGAGCGAAGCCGGCAGCGGCGCTCCGGGTACGCCAGGGTCCGCCACCCCAGGCCCAGGCCAGGACGTCCCAGCCCGGACCGTTCCAGCGGAGCGGATGCGTGCTGTGTTCGTCGGGGAACCATGTGTTCCGAGCGTCGACTCCGTTCCGCGGCAGGCCGTGAACGGGCTGCTTCTCTACTGCGGACAGGCGGATTCGGGCCAGCCGCGTTGGGGGGTGGCGAGTCCGCCACCGCCACAGGGGCCGGTTGTGCCGGTGCCGGGTACCGAGTGCGACGCCAGAACTGATGGCGATGGGGTCGTCCAGGGTGCGGACGGGCGTCTGGTTGCCTGCATTCGTGATCTTGATGGCAGCTCTCGCTGGAGCGACGCTTCGTAATGACAGCACTTTAGGTAGTCATTTGCTTGCGAAAAGTAGTAAAATGTTGGATGCTGCCATGGAGATTGATCAAATATTACTAAAAGTAACTTTTTTAGCGCCATTCTGTCAGCTATCACGTTGTTCCAGTATTTGTTCCATGGATGGTTACCAGCGAGTAGCATGGGTATTAGTTACTGGCCAGTAGGAGCATGCCGGTTCCCTCGGTGACAACCGAAGCCGGCACTTCCCGGGGAGACCACCATGGGGCACTACAAGAGCAACCTCCGCGACATCGAGTTCAACCTGTTCGAGGTACTGGGCGTGGACCAGACACTGGAGCACGGCCCGTTCGCGGATATGGATCGTCAGACAGCCCACGACGTGCTTGTCGAGGTCGACAGGCTGGCTACCGGTCCGCTGGCCGAGTCCTTCTCGGAGGCCGACCGCAATCCACCGGTGTTCGACCCGGACGCCGGCACCGTCACGCTGCCAGAGGCGTTCAAGAAGTCCTACGTGGACCTCATGGCCGGCGAGTGGTGGCGCCTTTTCGTACCGGCGCACCTGGGCGGTATGGGTGCCCCGCCATCGGTCGTCTGGGCCGCTTCGGAGCTCATCCTCGGGTCCAACCCGGCAGCGTTCATGTACATGAGCGGTCCGACCTTCGCCGGGATTCTCGACGGGCTCGGCAACGCCGCGCAGCGGACGTTCGCCCGCCAGGCAATCGAGCGGCAATGGGGCGGGACGATGGTGCTCACCGAGCCCGACGCGGGTTCGGACGTGGGTGCGGGCCGCACCAGGGCGCTGGCACAGGCCGACGGCACCTGGCACATCGAGGGCGTGAAACGATTCATCACTTCAGGTGACTGGGATGTTCCGGAGAACATCTTCCATCTCACTCTTGCCCGGCCAGAGGGCAGCGGACCGGGCACCAAGGGACTGTCCATGTTCCTGGTCCCGAAGTTCTTGGTGGACCCGGTGACCGGCGAACCTGGCGAGCGCAACGGTGTCTACGTCACCGGCGTCGAGAAGAAGATGGGGCTGAAGGTATCCACCACCTGTGAGCTGCGCTTCGGCGAGAAGCACCCGGCGGTCGGCTGGCTCGTCGGGGACGTCCACGACGGCATCGCCCAGATGTTCGAGGTCATCGAGTACGCCCGCATGATGGTGGGCACCAAGGCCATCGCGACACTGTCCACGGGGTATCTGAACGCCCTGGAGTTCGCGCGGAGCCGGGTCCAGGGCGCTGATCTGACGCAGCTCATGGACAAGGCCGCACAGCGTGTCACGATCATTCATCACCCGGACGTCCGGCGGATGCTCATGTTGCAGAAGGCGTACGCGGAAGGCATGCGCGCGCTTGTCCTGTACACCGCCACCGTCCAGGACAGGGTTGCCGTGGCGAACGCCGCGGGCACGCCGGACGACCTCGCCGGACGGCTCAACGACCTGCTGCTGCCGATAGTCAAGGGCGTTGGCTCCGAGCGGTCCTATGAACTGCTGGCGACGTCCCTGCAGGTTTTCGGTGGTTCTGGCTACCTGCAGGATTACCCGATCGAGCAGTACATCCGCGACGCGAAGATTGACACCCTGTACGAGGGCACCACGTCCATCCAGGGACAGGACTTCTTCTTCCGCAAGATCGTGCGAGATCGCAGCCAGGCCCTCAGCGCGTTGTTCACCGAGATCCAGAGCTTCGCCAAGGACGGCGCGGGGGACGGCGCACTGCGCCGGGAACGGGAGATCCTGGCTGCCGCGCTGGAGAACGTCCAGTCCATGGTCGATGTGCTGACCGGTTTTCTCGCCGGTACCGCGCAGGATCCCAGGCAGGTGTACAAGGTGGGTCTGAACACCACGCGGCTGCTGATGAGTGTCGGCGACCTTGTGATCGGCTGGCTGCTGCTGCGTCAGGCCGAGGTGGCCACAGCGGCGCTCACCGGATCGCAACAGGCCTCGGCAGCCAGGGAGCGTGCCTTCTACGAGGGCAAAGTGTCCACAGCCCGGTGGTTCGTCGCGAACGTGCTGCCCGAGCTGTCGATTCGGCTCAGCGTTCTCCAGGCTACCGATCTTGACTTGATGGACCTGACTGAGGACGCGTTCTGACAGCTGCCCCACACCGGGCGCCGCTCAGGCGTCGTTCGGAGGCGGGGCGGGGCGATGGTCACCACATGCAACCGTCGGGCGCGCGAGACAGAGCCTGGATCGCGCCCCCGGCGGCCCGCCGCTACCAGGCTCCCAGCCCCTGACGTGCCCGGCGGAGGCACGCGGGAGCTGACGGCAGCGGCACGCGGCCGAACGCCTGCCGCGCGTTCACCCGCTGTCGGCCTGTTGCGGCACGGCGGGGTGATCCTCGGACCACCGGTCGTTTCATGACGTACGCAGCGGCGGGAAAGCCTGGTCCAGCTCATTGCGCATGTCCCGCTTGAGCAGGTCGTCGGCCTCGGAAGTGCCCTGGCCCTCCAGCAGGAATCTCGCCACCCGCAGCGTCAGATCGACGCGTTCAGCGAGGTTGAGAGGTCCGTTAAAACGGCCGCTGGAGCCTGCGGAGGTCAGGACCTTGGCGACAAATTCGTCGGCGGCCTGCAGTGCCTCCACGCGCGTCATGCGTTTCACCCCTTTGTACGGAAGCTGTGTCGGAAGCCGTAAGCAAGGCGCAACCGTACCAGGCGAGCTCCTTCCTCCGTTGTCCGCCCCATCCCGTGCTCTTTGTCCCGGTTGATGTCCCGGGTTGGTCTGTTGTGTCCCGTCTTGTGGATACCTCGGCGGGTGCTCGCTATGGCCTCATAATCGTTACTCACAGACACCAGAACGCGGGTCCGCGGGTGCCGCGGAGACTGGTCAACTCCAGGCCAGGGCCACGGCTGGGTCGGCGAGCATCGCGCCGACGTCCGCGAGTACCCTGGCGCCGAGCTCGCCGTCGACGATCCGGTGGTCGAAGGTCAGGGCGAGTTGCGCGACCGTCCGGACGGCGAGTTCTCCGTTGTGTATCCACGGCGTCGGACGGATGGCGCCAAGGGCGAGGATCGCGGCCTCCGGCGGGTTGAGGATGGGCGTTCCGATGTCGATTCCGAACACGCCGATATTGGTAATTGTGATGGTTCCGCCGCGTAGCGAATCAGGTGTGATTTTTCCAGCGCGGGCAGCCGTGGTCAGTTCATGCAGGGCGTGCCCGAGCGCGACGAGCCCCATCCCCTGCGCCCGCGGGATGTTCGGCACCACGAGCCCTCGGGGCGAGGCCACCGCGATCCCGAGGTTGACATCCTCATGGATGAGGATCTGCGCGGGTGCGTCACCGACCGCTTCCGCCCAGCTGGAATTGATCATTGGATGCCGCTGGACCGCGGTCAACAGCGCCTGTGCGACAAACAACAGCGCGGTCACCTTCACACCCGTGAACTCGGGCAGGGCGGCAATCCGGTCCCGAGCCGCCATCATCTCGGTGACATCGACGCTGACGAACTCGGTTACCTGCGGCGCGGTGTACGCGCTGGTCACCATTGCCGCCGCGGTCGCGCGCCGGACGCCGGTCACCGGTATCCGGCGGACGCGGCTGGCAGGCTCCTCACGGGCAGGCAGCCGGGCCGCCTCGACGTCCGCCCGGCTGATCGTTCCGTGCGGCCCAGTACCGGCGATCCGCCACAGGTCGATGCCGAGATCGCGAGCGAGCTTGCGGACTGGTGGTTTCGCCAGTACCCCAGGCTGGGATCGCCGCTCGGCGTGCTCGGCGTGGTCTGGGCGGATTGCCGGTCCGTCCGGTTTGTTGCGTTCCTGCTGCCTGTTCTGTCCGTTCTCGTCGGTCCGCTGCCGGGGCCGGGTGTGTGACGGCCCAGCGGATGCGCGCGGGCCGTACCCGACCAGCACGGGTGTCCGCCCGTCCGCCGGGCTGTCCGTTCCGTGGTCCGTTCCGTGGTCCGTTCCGTGGTCCGGTCGGGTGACCGGACCGAGGTCCGCCGCTGCCGTAGCATCGGTGTCGACGGTGATCAGCGGCCGTCCCACCTCGACGGTGTCGCCGGGTTCGGCGTGTCGAACGACGAGGACACCCGTGAGTGGTGAAGGCACCTCCACCAGTGCCTTGGCGGTCTCCACCTCGACGATCGGCTGATTGATCGTCACAGGGTCGCCCACCGCCACCAGCCACCGGACGATTTCGGCGTCCGGTAGGCCCTCGCCCAGGTCAGGGAGGCGGAACTGTTCACGCGGCACAGGTGACCTCCAACTGGCGGACGGCTCGCGGCCTGGCGCGCGCCGCGCGGGTCTGGTTCGACGGGTCTGCTTCGACGGGCTGGCTCGACAGATCGGCCAGCACCGGTCGTCAGTACTGGAAGGAACGGTCGACGGCGTCCAGGATCCGGTCGACATCCGGCAGGTGGTGTTCTTCCAGCCTGGACGGCGGGTATGGGATGTCATAGCCGGTGACACGTAGCACCGGAGCCTCCAAGGAGTAGAACGCCGCCTCGGTCACCCGGGCCGCGATCTCCGCGGACAGGGACACGTTCGACGGCGCCTCGTGCACGACCACGCACCGGCCGGTGCGGCGAACGGACGCGAACACTGGGGACAGCTCCAGCGGGGAAAGGGTGCGCAGGTCGATGACCTCGAGCTCGCGCCCCTCGTCCGCCATGACGGCGGCTGCGTCCAGGCAGGTCCGTACCATCGGGCCGTAGGCGACGAGTGTCGCGTCGCCCCCGGTCCGGACAACCCGGCTGGCGTGCAGCGGCGTTGCGTTGGCGAGTGGTTCGTCGGTCTCGACCTCCCCCTTGTCCCAGTACCGGCGCTTGGGTTCGAAAAAGATTATTGGGTCATCGGCCGCGACCGCTTGCCGGATCATCGTGTGGGCATCGGCCGGGCTGGCGCAGGCCACGACTTTCAGGCCCGCGGTATGGCAGAAGTATGCCTCTGGCGACTCACTGTGGTGTTCCACAGCGCCGATGCCACCACCGAACGGGATGCGAACCGTCACCGGCAAGCGGACCCGCCCTTGGCTCCGGTAATGGATTTTCGCCAGCTGAGTGACGATCTGGTTGAAGGCCGGGTAGGCGAAGCCGTCAAACTGGATCTCGCACACCGGCCGGAACCCGCGCATCGCCAGCCCGATCGCGGTGCCGATGATCGCGGACTCGGCCAGCGGGGTGTCGATGACGCGAGCCTCGCCGAAGTCCGCGAGCAGCCCTTCGGTGATCCGGAAGACGCCGCCGAGCCTGCCGACATCCTCGCCCATCACAACGACCTTCTCATCGGCGGCCATGGCCGTGCGCAGACCGGTGTTGAGGGCCTTGGCCAGCGTCAGTGTCGAGCGCACCGTCAGACAGCCTTTCGTGGCTGGCGGGCTGGGCCCGGTGCGGCCGGCATTCCGGCGGTCACGCCCGCGGTGGCCGCGATCTGGGTGACCCGCGTCAGGGGCGGGCGGGTGTTCCAGGCCGCTGGTCCGGCCGGTTCCGGATCAGCCGGTTCCGCCGGTACCGCTGCCGGCCAGGCGTCCCGCATGGCTGCCAGGGTTCTGGGCTCGTCCACGTACACGTGCTCGAACATGCTGCGCGGGGACGGGTCGGGCAGGCTCAGACAACGTTCACGCAACGTGGCCGCGAGGGCGTCGGCCTCGGCGTCGAGAGCGGCTGCCGCATGGTCATCCAGGAGCCCACCGGCGCGCAGATAGGCGGTCATCCGTTGCAGCGGGTCATGCTCTCCCCAGTAGGCCAGTTCCTCGGCATGGCGGTACCGGGACGGATCGTCAGCGGTGGTGTGGGCACCCATCCGGTAGGTCACCGCTTCCACCAGCGTCGCGCGTCCCTGGCGGGCCGACTCCAGCGCCCAGCGGGTTACCGCGAGCGTCGCCAGCACGTCGTTGCCGTCCACCTGGATCCCCTGAATACCGAAACCTGACGCCCGCTGGTAGATCGGCACCCTGGTCTGCCGCCGGGCCGGCGCGGATATCGCCCACTGGTTGTTCTGGCAGAAGAACACCACCGGAGCTTCGAAGACACCCGCCCAGTTGAGCGCCTCGTTGACGTCGCCCTGGCTGGATGCTCCGTCTCCGAAGTAGACCAGCGTGGCCGGCATGCGGTGGCCGTTACTACCCGCACCCACCGCATGATCGCGGGAGATGCCCATCGCGTAACCGGTGGCGTGCAGGGTCTGCGAGCCGACCACGATCGCGTAGCACTGGAACCCGTGTTCGTCCGCGTCCCATCCTCCGTGGGTGACCCCACGGAACAGGCTGAGGATGTCCAGCGGGTCGACGCCACGGCACCAGGCCACCGCGTGCTCCCGGTAGGACGGGAAGACCATGTCGTCGGCACGCAGCGCCCGGGCGGAGCCGACCTGGGCGGCTTCCTGGCCGCGCAGGCTGGCCCACAGGCCAAGCTCACCCTGGCGCTGGAGAGCGGTTGCCTCCTCGTCGAAGCGGCGCGCGATCACCATGTCGCGTAGGAGCCCGTACAGATCAGCGCCGGTGAGGTCAGACAGGTAGGGATCGTAGGTCTGGTCGGGCAGCCGCTCACCGCCCGGCGTGAGCAGCCGTACCGGCTCCGGGCTGCCGTCCCGGGATTCACGTGATCCTGGTGATTCACGTGAATCCCGGGGATCACGCGGGACGGGTGTGACGGCGCCGTTCGGCCCGTCTGTGTCAGGAACGGACATAGTGTCCTCCGGTCATCCTCGGCCGTCCCCGAGATCGTCGGTCGCAGCCGCCGGTTGGGGCAGCCGGTCGCCGCGGTCAGCGGGACCGTTCACCGCGGAGCTGACGATAGTCGTCCCATGGTGGCGAGCAACCCCGGACACGGCTTCCGGCTGTCTGCCGTGGTTGGCGCGTCCCGATAGCGTGGTGCGGTGACAACTGCCCCGACGTCCGCGAGCGGCGCCGACACCGCCAGCGCCGACACTGCCGACACCGTGCGCCCGCCCGTCCGTTGTGACCTCGGTCGGGTCGGGATCTGGAGCGGCCAGTTCGACTTCTCCCCGGCTTCGGTTGTCCGGGCGGCCGTGGCCGAACTCGACGAGCTGGGCTACCGGGCGGTCTGGACTGGTGAGGTCAAGGGCCGGGAGGTCCTGGTGACAGCCGCGCTGATGCTCGCGGCGACCTCCCGGCTCACGGTCGCGACCGGGATCGCGCAGATTTTCGCCCGGCATCCCCAGACGATGGCGGCCGGGCAGCTGACCCTCGCCGAGGCGTTCGGAGACCGGTTCCTGCTCGGGCTCGGCGTGTCACACGCGTCCCTGATGGAGATCCGCGGCGTTGCCTACACCAAGCCGTTGACGCAGCTGCGGGCATACCTCGACGAGATGGATCGGGCGGCTCGGGAGCAGTACCGGGCAGTGCCACCGGCCTCCTCGACGCGGGTCCTGGCCGCGCTTGGCCCGAAGATGCTGGAGCTGGCACGGGTCCGGGCGGACGGCGCGCACACCTACTTCGTGCCGCCGGAGCACACGGCAAGCGCACGGAAGATCCTCGGGCCGGGCAAGCTGCTTGTCCCAGAGCAGGCGTTCGTCCTCGACACGAATCCCGAGAGCGCGCGGGAGCTGGCGCGGCGGCACACGGGTTCGTATCTGCGGCTGCCGAACTACACGAACAACCTGCGCCGTTTCGGCTTCACCGACGACGACCTCGTGGGCGCGGGTTCCGACCGGCTCGTCGACACGATCGTGCCGTGG
The DNA here is from genome assembly GCF_917627355.1 of Protofrankia sp. Cj3. NCBI lineage: Bacteria > Bacillati > Actinomycetota > Actinomycetes > Frankiales > Frankiaceae > Protofrankia > Protofrankia sp. Cj3. The sequence continues at coordinate 8,122 of NZ_CAKJTR010000086.1, forward strand.
GGTGATCCGGACGTCCTGCTCGGCCGGATCAGCGAACATCTTGATGCCGGAGCCGATCATGTGTGCGTCCAGGTCCTTGATGCGGACCGCCGCGGGCTGCCCCGCCGGCAGTGGCGTGAGCTCGCTCCGGCCTTGCTGAGCCTTGGCTGAGGATGCGCGGGGGACAGTTCCCGGCGCACCCGGTTCCAGGCTGGCGTAGCCCCAGTCCGGTCAGTCCGGTCAGTCCGGTCAGTCCGGACTGACCGCGCAGGTGGCGCAGGTCCCGTAGATCTCCAGGGTGTGGGCCACATCGGTGAAGCCCGCCGCCGTCGCGATGTGGTCCGTCCACACCTCGATCTCCGGTCCTTCGACCTCGACGGTCCGTCCGCAGCGACGACACACGAGGTGATGGTGGTGATTGTCAGTGGTGCAGCGGCGGTAGAGGGTCTCGCCGTCGTCACGCCGCAGCACGTCCACCTCACCCCGGTCAGCGAGGACCTGCAGGTGCCGGTACACGGTGGTCAGGCCGACGGCCTGACCACCGTCGCGCAGGTACGCGTGCAGGTCCTGGGCGCTGGTGAAGGCATCGATCTCGGCGAGCGCGGTGGAGACCGCATCGCCCTGGCGGGTGGCCCGGACGGCTGTCCCCCGGCCGAGCGCGGACCGTCTGTTACCGCTCGACCTCCCTGGCGCTGCGGATGTGGGCGGAGGCGTCGACCCGGACACGGCTCGCGATGATGCCGGGGGCGGCGCGGATCGGCTGGATTCGGCACTGGACACAGCCTTCACTCTCTCACCGCTGGCTTCCTCCGGGGGGCGGCAAAGGGGCCACGCTCGTTGGCATGCGGTCGACCGTGCGAAAAATATTGATAACGGTTTTCGTTATTTTCGCTCTCGATCGTTTCGACGATTACGGATCCTCCTGTCGTCAGCTCTGTGTGTAGGTCTCGAGGAACCTGCCGATACGGCCGATCGCGTCGGTGAGGTCATCCACCCCGGGCAGGGTGACTATCCGGATATGATCGGGCCTGGGCCAGTTGAAGCCGGTGCCCTGCACGAGCAGAATTTTTTCGGTCAGCAGCAGGTCTAGGACGAGCCGCTCGTCATTGACGATCCGGTGAACGGCCGAATCGATACGCGGGAACGCGTACAGCGCGCCGCGTGGCTTCACGCACGATATGCCCGGAATATCGTTGAGAAGTTTCCACACCACGTCGCGCTGCTCGTGCAACCGGCCGCCGGGCAACACGAGGTCGCCGGCTCCGCTGTCATCCGCAAGCGCGGCCCGCATGGCATATTGGCCCGGGACGTTGGCGCACAGCCGCATGTTCGCCAGGATGTTGAGGCCTTCAACGTAGCTGGTGGCATGCGTGCGCGGACCGGAGACAACCATCCAGCCGGAGCGGAAGCCGGCGAGTCGATACGCCTTTGACAGCCCGTTGAACGTGACACACATGATGTCCGGAGCGAGCGCCGCGGTGGAGATGTGCTCGGCGTCGTCATAGAGGATCCGGTCGTAGATCTCGTCAGAGAAGATCATGAGGTTGTGCCGGCGGGCGATCTCGATGATGCTGGACAGCGCCTCGCGGCTGTAGACCGCTCCGGTCGGGTTGTTCGGATTAATGATCACTATTGCCCGGGTCCTGGTGGTGACCTTGCTTGCGATGTCGTCGAGGTCGGGCATCCAGTCGGCGGACTCGTCGCACATGTAGTGGACGGGCCGGCCGCCGCACAGACTGACGACCGCGGTCCACAGCGGGTAGTCCGGTGCCGGCAGCAGCACCTCGTCGCCGTCGTTGAGCAGCGCCTGCAAGGACATCATGATCAGTTCTGAGACGCCGTTGCCGAGGTACACGTCGTCGATGTCGATTCCGGCGACGCCCTTACCGGTGGTGTAACGAACCACGGCCGCCCGTGCGGATGCCAGGCCCTTGGAATCGCTGTAACCCTGTGCGTCGGCGAGGCTGTCCACCACCGCCTGAAGAATCGCCGGAGGTGCGGCGAACCCGAACGGCGCGGGGTTGCCGATGTTCAGCTTCAGGACGCGTTGGCCCTCGGCTTCCAACCGCGTCGCCTGGTCGAGAACAGGACCCCGGACGTCGTAGCAGACGTCGGCGAGCTTGTCGGACTGGGTGAACTCCATCTGCCAAGGGTAGGCGCGCCGTCCAGTGGGTTTTCTCGCCCGTGACGGGCTATCCGCCGTACAACCCCCTCGGCGTGGCACGCGGGGAGCCCTGGTTCGGTGGCTGGTTGTGCTGACCAGAGTCAGGGGGTGCGGGTCCAAGTCGGGGTGAGGCCGCGGCCCAGGCCACGGGCCGGACGGGCCGGAGGACGGGACGGTATCGGCAGCGGTCCGGTGTCGATACCGGCGAAGCGGGTGTCCTTGCGGACCTGGTAGACCCAGCTTTTGCTGACACTGATACCGCGGGCGGCGAGCAGCGCGGCAGCCTGTGCCGCCGAGCCGTCGCTCTGTTCCAGCGCGCGGATGATGGCGTCCCGTTTTCCGGCGGTGTCCAGCCCTGGGAATGCCTGGCCGGACGGTTCCGCCGCGGTGTCCGGTAGATCGTCCACATCCTCCGCCACCGCTTCGTACCCGGTCGCACGGCGTCCGTCGACTGGATCAGCCGGATTCAGGGGGCCCGCTGGATCCGGCTGATCGACATCTTCGACGGCTTCGACGTGATCGGGTGTTTGTACTGGGACGGGAGCCAGGAACAGTGGTGACCGCCCGAGCGTGGGCTGCCCTGTGCGCGGGGCGGGAATGCTGACCGTACCGCTGAGCCTCTCACCGGGCGCGACCGGAACATCGGTCGTGTGGGTGGTCGGGCGGCGGGCGTCGGGGAGCGGGCCCACGGGGCGGATCTGACGCATGAGCAGTTCGTAGGAACCGAGCAGAGCCAACGGTGGCCAGGCCGCGATAGCCCTGGCTGTCAGGTTCGGGTCGGCATGCAGGACGTTTGCCGCCAGCGACGCGCATGCGCCCATAGTGAGCAGGGCATAGGACAGCTGGGAACGGCGCCGGCCCGCACGGCGGTCCGCCCACATGCTCATGGAGGCGGCGACGATCAGCCCGTCCACGCTCAGCGGCAGCACCGCCGCGGTCATGGAGTCCTCGCCGTGCTCGATGGCGACGCCACGCATGTGGCGGTAGGAGACGAAGGCTGCCACCGCCGCGACCAGGGTGACGGCCGCGACCGTCGCCATCCGGATGGCCCGCTCCGCGGATGCGCCTGGATGACTACCAGATGACACTGGACGACCCGCGATCACAACAGATCAACTCCCCACGCCGGCTGCGCCGTCCATGATGCCCGTCATCCCAGCCGGAATTCGGCCGGACTCCCCGAAACCCGACCGAATTCCGGCGTGCTTGTTGCTGTTGGTAACATAACTATGACGTTAGGGTGTTTTTCGCTGTTCAGGGCTCCGCGAAGGGGCTATCTGTATTGGGTCATGATTGTTGCGTCGCGCAATGATTCCAGTGTGCTGTCGGTGCTGTCACCGAACGCGGTATCGAGCGCATGCTGGGTCAGGACGGCCGCGGTCGGCCCGAAAGCGATCTGACGGTGGTTGAACAGGAACACGTCGTCGCAGGCCAGATGCGCGAGGGCGAGATCGTCGGTTGAGATCACGACGCTGGCGCCGGCTGATCGCATCGTTGCGAGGGTGGCCAACAGCGCTGCCTGGCTGGGCACGTCGACCTCGGTGAGCGGCTCGTCGAGCAGGAGGATGCGTGGCTGCTGGGCTATGGCGCGCGCGAGCATCACCCGTTGACGCTGGGTGCCGGACAGCGTCTCGAAACGGTCACGGGAACGGTCGGCGAGCCCGACTCTCGCCAGCGCGCGGGCGGCAACCGTCCGGTCGGCGAGGGTGGGGCGCCGTACCCATCCGATCCATCGGTAGCGCCCCATGAGTACGACCTGGATGACGGTGACTCGAGTTTTGCTGTCAAAACTGTCGGCCGGTGGGATGTACGCGACCTGGCGGCGGGCCTGCCCCGGCGGCTGACCGAGCACGGTGACCGATCCTTTGATCACCGGTGCCAGCCCGAGTATCGATTGGAGCAGTACTGATTTTCCACCGTGCCGTGGGCCTATAATAGCGACGGCATGGCCTGTTTCGACGGTTCCGTGGACGTTCGTGAGTACCGGTGTCCGGCCGGCGGCGATCGTGACCCGCTCGAAGAGCACGGCCGGGCCCGCGGCACCTGCTATCGACGCGCCGGGCTGGTCCGATGCATCCGTTATGTTCACTATCTTCGGTACGTTGTAGGTGTCGCCCGACAGCCCCCGCATTACCTCGGCCATGCTTCGAGACGGTACGGCTGTTGCGCGTGCAAGGCATGACGAGCTGTGACCGTGCTGGCGCTATCACCCGTTCGGGTTGGCTCGGCCGGCGGGTGACGCGACCTATGGGTGAAGAAAGTGGCGCGCCACCTCCACCAGATAACGGTCAGCGGCATGCTTGGGCAGCGCGTCCAACGGCTTGTCCGGAGGGTTGGCCGCCTGGAACATATTCAGCCGCTTGTCCTCGCTGAATAAGCACGCCCCAATGATTACTGGTATGATCCGACAGCCACCGGCGTCCGCCGCCGCTAACAGCTTCGGCACTTCTTTGTGATTAATGAAGTCGGATGCGAGAAAATTGGCACTGACCAGAAGGATTGCAATTTTTGCCCGTTCCAGGGCCTGAGTGATCTCGGTCAGCCAGCGGTCTCCGGCCTGAATACGCCGATCATCCCACAGGTCGAGCATTCCGTCGCGGATGAGTGGACGCAGGTGGGTGTCCAGTCGCTCGAGCCAGGCCCCGTCCCGGTGGCTGTAGCTGACGAAAACCTGGTCGCGAGGCCGGGGCAGGCGCTTGCCAGCCACCTCGGCGAGCTGTTCGGCGCTGCGGCGCCGTAGGTAGAAAAGTAGCTGAGGGTCCTCGCCGATAATCATCCGTGCCCGTGGATCGTAATGCAGATGTTTCTCGATAGCGGCCGAGGAGCCGGTCAGCCCGGCCGGGTGGCTGCGGATGAAGGCGTCGATCCCGGCCGCGAAGCCAGGGTTGTCCACCCGTACGTCCTCGCGCAGGTCGTCAAGGCGCAGGACCCCGTCATCATGGCGGCCCAGCTGGGTAAGCAGATGGATGCAGGTGGCTTCGGCGGGTCCGTCGAGCGCGGCGAAGCCGGCCAGCTCCGGGTCGTACTTGGCGGCCAGATCACGCATCACCCTCGTCTCCGCACGGGTGACGTCGCCGGCTATCTCCACGGAGAACGGCTGAGTCCGCTCGACACCGTGGAGAACGGCCAGCTCCCAGCACAGCATCTGCGCGGTCAGCAGGCTCCCCGCCGCCGCCCGCACGATCTGCGCACGGTCCTTGAAGACCAGATTGAGCGCTTGTTCGCCTTTGCCGATGACGTCGAGGACGAGGGCGTTGCCGTCCGTGCGCAGACCGGCCGCGGACAGCCGGAAGACGTCGATGCGGGTGGCCACGTCGAAACCCAGGTCGACCAGGCTCGCGCCGGTACCCGGTATCCCCACGACGAGGAGCTTGGCCGCCGATTCTTCGTCGGCGAGCACCTTGAGGTGGTCGAGCAGCCTCTCCCGCAGCTCCGCGGGCAGCCGGTGGAAGTCGTCGACGGCAACCGTGCCGACATGGTGCTCCGGGAGCCGCTCGATCGCCGGGCGGTCGGCTGGTTTGCGGGCACTGAGCATCTGGACCTGTCCCAGCGAGGGCCCGGCCCGTTCCAGCGCCTTCTTGAGCAGCGTCGTCTTGCCGATACCGGACGGCCCTTCGACGACGATGCCCCGGCCGGTGGTGCGCAACGCCATGATGAGCCGGAAGAACTCCGGCGGCTCGACAAAGGTCAGTGACGGCACACCGCTGCGCTTGAAGACGTCGTTGAGGTCGAAGACCTCTGTGGACGCCGCCGGATCGGTGCCGTAGGGTGTGTTGTCTCCCAGGATCAGTGGTGCCGGGGGCGTTGTATATCGGCCAGCTGGGTAAGCGCCGCCCGGAGGTCCGGACCTGGCTTCCCAGGTGTTCCGGGTGGCCTCGTCGATGGCGAGCCAGACGCCCTCGACGACACTCGCGATCGCGGCGTCCCGGCTCTCCCATTCGCTGATGGGCACGCCACCGCTCGGCAGTGGAGTGAGATCCCGGAGCTGGGTCCGCTGCCAGGTAATCGGATGGGTGATCACCGGTATCACGATCAGACGGCCGGCGCTTTGTTCGGCCAGCAGCTTCTCGACCGCGACGGATTCCAGGAACTGGGAACGAAGCAGCCCACGGCTTATCAGCAACAGGACCACGTCGCCGTTCTCGGCTGGCAGTACCTGATTGTCGATACCGTTTCCGCTGCTGGTCTGCCCATGCCCAACGGGATTATCGAGCAGCGCGTCGATCTGCCATAGAATCGGTTCCAGCCGCGTTTCGCGGCGAAGCATGAAGGCGCTCCAGATTTCCCTGGCGTCGTCCGAGTCGTGAGCGTGGATGACGAAGATCTTGCGTCCGTGGGCAGCACTCGCCGCTGATGGGTCCTCGTTCGCCCTCAGGACATCCGGCAGTCGTTCCATGAGAGCATGTTGTCGTGTTCTTGTGTAGGTCCGTACGACCGCCGCGACGGCGTCATCGATTTCTTCGGGGTAGACGGCGGTCAGATCCAGGGCCGGTATATTTCGCAGCTCGGATGGCAGTCCGGTTTCTCTGACGATGACGGGTAGTACGGGTCTACGTGATTCGAGGAACGTCCGCAGTAATCGGGGGATGCTACTCGATCGGAAATAGGAGGGTGAGACCACGACGATCAGGACGTCGGCCGATTCCGGCGCCGGGGGAGGTCCTTCCGACGGTACGATCGGTGGATATGGTCCGTCGGCGGGAACAACCTGGTATCCCTTTGCCCGGAGCGCATCCCTGATCTTCGTTCCCCAGCCGGCGTCCTGCGGCGCGCAGCTGAGGAAGACGTCGTAGTGTGCCACGGGACCTGCCTCGGTGAGTGCGAACCGTGGCGCTGATAGTAACCGGGCGGATCGTGACTGTGGGTGTCGGACGTGTAGATGACACCCAGATGGTGTGCTCCGCGGAGGAGGATGGCCGGCATCGGTCGGTCATGGCCCAGCATCAGGTTGTGGCCCAACACCGGTCATGAGGTGCGGTAGGTGATGGTGACGCGGCGGTTCTGGGCGCGGCCGGCGCTGTTGTCCGAACCGTCCGGATTGGTGTTCGCGGCGACGGGGCTGGCGGAACCCTGGCCGGTCGCGGAGACCAGCACGTCGTGTGGGGCTCTTGGGCGCAGCAGGTCCGCGACGGCGTTCGCCCGTCGTTGGGAGAGGATCACGTTGTATGCGGGTGTGCCGGTGCTGTCGGTGTAGCCGTTGACCGCGACGGTCCCCCTGGCGCCGCCGATCCCCGCCGCTATGTCCGCGAGGTGCTCGCGGGCCGTCTCGGTCAGATCGGCGGAGTCGAAGGCGAACAACACGTCCGAGCTGATGGTCACGGCCACACCGGAGGCGTCCCGCCGCTCGGTGCGCAGCGGGACAACAGCTGTGTCGACCTCGATGGGACGGACCGCGTCCGCCACCTCAATTCGCTGGATCGAGGCGGCGATAGCCTGATCGCTGACTGTGGCCGAGGGCGCGGGCGGCTCCGACGCGGCCCAGGCGTTCGGTTCGTCGGCCCAGAGAACGGCGCCGGCGACCAAGGCGACAACCGTGACGACGGCAACCGTGACGATGGAGATCGCGGTGGCCGGGCGCCGACGTCGTGCGCCGCCGCTTCGGCCACCCGGGCTATCGGCTGACCGGAGCATCGTCGAACAACAGCCGATCGTCGGCATAGACGTCGACGGTCCGCACGTCCTCAGGCGGCGCCGCGAACGTGTACGAGGCGCTGACCGGGGTGTTGTTGACAGTCTTCGTCCGCGGGCCGCTCGCGCCGAGTTCAGTGTTGCGGCTGTCCTGGACGACCACGTAACGCTTCAGATTGGTGCTGTCGACAAGAGCGATGGCCGGGCTATGCGCGGCGAACATGTCGAAAACCGAGATCTCCTTGTCGCGTGGGAGATCACTATACCTCGGTGTCCACACAACGGTCAGCGTCGCCAGCCGCCCGTCCACCTTCAGGCTGATGAAACCGACCTCGACGGTTCCGGAACCTCCACCCGGAGCGCGGAAGCTGGCCGTTCGGGAGGCGACAGCGCCATCCGCGGCGCCCTGGCCGGCCCCGGTCGTACCGGCCCGCGGCGTGGTCACCGTGGTGGCCGATGCGTGGGCCGGCGGCGAAGCCTTGTTCGAGCCGCCGGAGCAGCCGGCGCTGACCAGCACGATCGCGCCAAGCGTGGCTGTGCGCAGAATCAGGCGGGTTCTCATCCTGCGGAACATCTGGACCTCCCGCATGAGTGTGATGACGGTGCGCGGTCCCGATTATGCGGATGGAGGCTGGTCCGGAGTTCCCGATTCGGTGGATGTGTGCGTGATGCTCACAGGTGGCGGTTTCAAAAATGTCATATTGACAAACTCGATGATTTTATGTATGGGCAGCTAGGCCTGCTTGCCTGGGTTCCGTCCCGCCAATCCACGCCACGGAAGTTTCTTGATCGACGTTGTTCGAGTCGTCTGACGAGTATTGTTTGATTGTGTTTCTTGTTGAAAATGTCTATTTTTAGTGTCTTTGTAGATCCGAAACAACACATGAGCAACCGGCGTGGAGTGTGGTAGCGATCCGCTGGGCTGGCGGAGGATTCTAGGCTGTCAGGTGTTCCGCGAAGGTGCTCCCTCATCCAGGAGGTGTTAGTTGATCTTCAGATATGTGGGTGACGGACGCCCGTATCCTGACCATGGCCTGAGCCAGCGGGAATGGGCCGCGATCCCCCCGCGCCAGGTCAGGTTGGACCAACTGATCACAACCAAGCGGGTGCTCGCGCTTGACGTCCTCCTCGACGAGGATTCGACCTTCTACGGGGACCTGTTCCCGCATGTTGTGGAGTGGGACGACGCGCTCTATCTGGAGGACGGCCTCCACCGTGCCGTTCGTGCGGCGTTGCAGCAGCGCAACTCCATCCACGCTCGTGTGCATGTGCTCCAGCCGAACCGGACCGTGGACACGGCTGGGTCCACCGGGGCTGACACGGCGTTCGGCGGCGCGGCAACCAGGGTCGGCCCGTGGCTTGGTGTCAGTTCCCGCTGATCAGATAGGTCGTGTAACGGTCTGTGCCGACTTTTCCGAAGATGTGCTCCGGGCAGTCGTGCGCGGGCTTGTAGGCAACGATCGGCCGCCAGACCGGCAAACGTCCGATCTGGGTGAGGGCGCCGCCAGCGAGTTTGCGAGCGTCCGCCTGGGTGCGGTCCTGTTCGTCACTGAGTTCATACCATGATCCGCACCAGCGGATCTCTCTCGGGCGGCTCGTCCACGCCGCGGTATGGAAGAACCACAGCAGGTACATCTCCCGGAACAATAAAGTGATCATGAAAATGACCAGCAGCGAACGGACAAAGTTCCCGGTTCGGCTTGAAGCGAGAACAGGGCTCACGGGACAAGGACTCTGGAATGCGGCCAGACGATCTTTAGAGCGCCTGGCCGCGGGGGACGCGGCGTCGCGGGGCTGGGGCATGCCCCTGGCGTCATCACTCCCCGTCCATCGCCGCGCGACGCACGGGTACCCCGGCTCGTCGGTCGCCGGCCACCATGGCGCATGCCTCCTTCGTCTCGCGGTGCACGTACCCCAACCCCACTCCTTGATCCGCGCCCCTGTCGCTGGTCGCTCTTGGTAGCGTTCCTGGGCGAATTGTCCGACCATCCGATGGGAGACGTCCTGCGGCCCCGACCACCGTGCGCCACTGCCCGCTTCTGTCCAACCATGATCGTATTGGCCGGCCGGTCCCCCGGGAATTCGCCCGGCCCGAACACACCATAGGGGCATTTAGCCGTGTTCCGCGGCAACCGGCCGCCCGGCGCGCCACGCGGCCAGCGGATCGTCAGCTGTGCGGCCGGTAGGCGGCGACCAGCACGGCGACACCTGTGGTGATCGGTACCGACAGCACCAGGCCGATGCCGCCCTGCGTGCCAGGCTGGTCCGGCATCCCTGGGGACGCCGGACCAGCTCACGGGCTGAGGTCCAACAGGCGCACCGGCTGACCCACCCACCGGTCCGGTGCCACCGTCGCGATCACCGCACCCGCGGGACGTTCCGGGGTGGGCTCGGCCGCATAGCGGACGTGCGCCGGCGCCCAGCCGGTATCGCGGGCCACTGCGAGCGCGGCCGCCAGGTCCAACTCCACGATGGTCACCGCCGGCAGCGCGGCGATGTGCTCGGCGGTGCCCGGCCGGGCCCGGTCCGCCTCCACCAGCGCACACGCCGGCGCGTACAGAAAATGGCCCGGCTCGGTGTGGGCAAGGTGAATCAGCTCGGAGGCCAGCCGGTTGCCGTGCCCGGCCGAGAGCATCGCCGTGTCATCCAGCACCACATGCAGCGCGTCGCTCACCGCCCCAACGCCCGCGCCAGCCGCCGGTCCAACTCCTCCCGGGCCTGCGTGGCCTCCTCCTCCGTCGGGTCGTAACCACTCCACTCCCGCAGCACCGCCCGCGCCCGCTCCGCACGCTCAGCCCGCTCCGCAGGCGTCAGCAGCGTGCTCGCCAACCGCGCCAGATACGCCCGCAACGACAACCCTTCCGCAGCCGCCACCGCCGCCAACCGATCCCGCGCCTCCGCCGGAATCCGCACATTCGCATCCGTCATGGACAGCCTCCTTTCACCCACCCAGCAGAATACGGGTACGTGAACGTACCCTGGCAGATGCCGCAGGCTGCCCGTCATCTCATCCCCCCGCACTGTGTTCAGGATGCGGCGGGGGAGTGCCCGAGCAGTGGCACCCCCACACGGCAGCGGACTCCTGGTAAAGCGCGGGTGTCGAATCCAACCGCCCTACCAGGAGCCCGAGCGCCAGTATCGTCTGCGTGCACGTGTGTGTCCTGCCCCGCCCACCCCGAATCCCGCCAGTCGATGGCCGTAGCACCACACGACGGTTTCTACCCGTCCTCGACGATCACGGATGCGCAGTGGAGGGTGCTCGAACCGCTCCTGCCCGCGCCGGGTAACCGGGCGGGGAAGGGCGGCCGGCCCGCGAAGCACGCTCGACGGCGTGTCCTGGACGCGATCTTCTATCTGGTGCGGGGTGGCTTGACTTGGCGACAGCTCCCCGTGGAGTTCCCACCGTGGCGAACGGTGTGCAATCCTCGTCCGCCAGATCATGTGGATCTTCCGCTCAGGGAAATCTACTTGCCACTTTTAGCTATCGCATGGTCAAGGAAACACTGCCTAGTGCGTGCCGTTTCGACGGCGACTGGCCAGCAGGGCGAAAGCGCCGAATCCGATCCCGGCGATCCCGGCGATCAGGCCCGCGATACCCAGCCCTCGAGCTGTTCCGTCGCTGCTGTCGGCGCTTTGGGAAGCGGTCTGCACCGTCACGCCGCTGGTCGCCCCCGTGTTGTTCGGCGTGCTGGCGGCGGCTGCGGCGGTTCCTGAACCGCCGTGCGTGTCGGTGCTGTCGGTGCTCGCCGCGGTGATGGTCAGCGTCGGTGCCGGGTGCTCGGGCTCGGCCTGTCCAGGCTGCGCGACGTCGATCCATCGCACGACCTGGCCGTCGCTGTAGGTCTGCAGAGTCTTGAACGCGAGTGTGCCGGCCTTGTCCGGCAATGGCCCGGCCGAGATGACGAACTGGGCGAACTCGCCCGACTTGATGGCTGTGTCGGCCGATGAAGCGGTCCAAATGATCTCACTGACCCCCTCGGAGACGGTGCCGTCATCCGTAGTGATCGGCTTGTCCAGTTTGGTTTTCCTGATTTCGTGGGTCCAGCCGGGGATGTTCTCGACCAGCACCGACGCGATCGGGGCATCGGCGGGGAACTGAACATCGATTTTGGTTGTGGCAGCGTCGTCCCGCTCCGTCGGGACCTCGAAGGTGAGTGTCGTGTCGGTACCAGTGACGGCTGTTGTCGGCCGCACGGTGACATGAGCCGAGGCCGGCAGCGCGAAGGCGATCACGCCGGTGAGGGCGGCGCCGAGTACGGCGGCGCCACGGGTCGTACGGGACATGCTGATCCTCTCGAGGAAAATTGATCACAAAGGAAATTGTGCTGGGCGCACAAGAAGTGCGGCAGGAGCGATCGGCGAGTCACCGCTTGCCAGGATGGCGGTGATCATTGCTCGCCTGAATCCACACTTTTGGGACTTTTGTTCCGTCGATCGCGCCGTCCCACGCGGAGATCACCCCGTGGAACGCTCGTCGCGTTCCAGATCAG
>NZ_CAKJTR010000087.1:0-3187 GCF_917627355.1 Protofrankia sp. Cj3
GTAGATCAAAAAACGGGATTGGGATGCGCCGCACCCCTATTACCGATCGCTCGTCGTCGAACGTGTCGGTCATCCGACACATTCTGAACCGACTGGCCTGGAGACAGGAACGTACGGCCGGTTCCGGTAGGCCCAGGCGCCAGTTCTCGGGCCGGGAAATACCGCCTCCGCTCTCCGCGGACGGCCGAAAGAACCGCCTTCCGCCAGTCAACGGATCCAGCCACCTGGCACACACGGCGCAGGCGGACAACAGGCGCGGAACAGCCTCCGCGTATACGCCCAATCATGCGGCCACCAGGCCACCGATGACGGGCAGCGCGAACGTCGGCGAACCGGACCGGCCCCCGTGGACCGCATGCCTGCGCGCCACGCCGGTCCGGTGGGAGACGCGGCGTGCATGCGCCGCTGGCCGCTGGCTGCCGCCAGCAGCGGCCAGCGGTCGGATCAGCTCAGGGCGTCCGGCTCAAGCTTGGTGAACAGCGCACCGGACCAGCTCAGGGTGGTGCCAGCCGGTACCGGTTGCCGTTCCCAGCGGTCCAGGCTGATGCCGAGCACCTCCGCAAGCCGAAGGCAGGTGAACGGCAGGAAAGGCGCGAGCGCGGTCGTGATTCCGGAGATCGCCTGAATCGACACGGCCAGGCTGTGCCCGGCCCGGTCTGGATCAACCTTGACCGTCTTCCACGGCTCCTCGCGGTAGAGGTAGGCGTTCACCTCACCGGAGATGTCCATGGCGGCCCGCAGCGCCGCCCTCAGTTCCACGCGTTCGATCAGCTCGCCGACGCGGGCCAGGCCCGCGTCCACCGAGGCAATCAGCTCGGCGTGCACGCCGTCGAGCTCGCCGGCTGCCGGCAGCCGGCCGTCGAAACGCTTGCCGATCTGGGCCATCACCCGGTTGACGAGATTGCCCCAGTTCGCGATCAGCTCGTCGTTGATCCGCCGAATGATGTCCGCGTCCGTGATCTCGGTGTCGTTCTGTTCGGGCAGCACCGTCGCCAACGAGTAACGCAGCGCGTCCGGCTGGAGCCGATCGAGGTACTCGCGGACCCCACGCCCGATCCCGGCGGACTTCGACGCCTTCGCGCCACCGAACGTCACGTACTGGTTTGCCGGGACGTCGGTCGGCAGGTCCAGCCCACCGTAGCCGATCAGCATCGCGGGCCAGATCACCGTGTGGAACGGAATGTTGTCCTTGCCGACAAAGTAGTAACTGACCGCGTCCGGATTCTGCCACCAGTCACGCCAGGCCTGCGGGTCGCCCGTCCGGGCCGCCCACTCCCGGCTCGCCGACAGATAGCCGATGACCGCCTCGAACCAGACATAGATGCGCTTGCCCGGACCGAGCTCGTCCGTGGGCAGCGGCACACCCCAGTCAAGATCCCGGGTGATCGCCCGGTCGTGCAGACCGTCCTTGACGAACTGCAACGACCAGTTCATGACATGCCGGCGCCAGCCCTGGCGCGTTTCCAGCCACGCCAGCAGGTCATCGGCAAGGGACGACAGCCGCAGGAAGAAGTGTGTGGTGGCCCGCTTCTCCGGGAGCGCACCAGTGATCTTGCTGCGCGGATCCAGCAGGATGTCGGGGTCAAGCGTGCGGCCGCAGTTCTCGCACTGGTCACCACGAGCCTCGCTGTAGGCGCAGAAAGGGCAGCTGCCGACCACGTACCGATCCGGCAGGAACCGACCAGCCTGCGGATCGAAGAACTGGACGGTCTCCCGCGGCGTGATGTAGCCCGCCTCGCGGAGCCGGGTGAACACCTCCTGGACAACCTCACGATGGTTGTCGGTCATCGTCGACGTGAACAGGTCGAAGCTGATCCCGAGATCATCCCAGATACGCAGGAACTCCGGATGGTAACGATTGACGATCTCGACCGGCGACACGCCGTCAGCATCGGCACGGACAGTGATCGGCGTACCGTGGGTGTCGCTCCCGGACACCATGAGGACCCGGTTTCCCGCCATCCGGTGATAGCGCGCGAAAATGTCAGCCGGCAGGTAGGCACCGGCGATGTGCCCCAGATGGGGCATGCCGTTGGCATATGGCCACGCCACCGCGACCAGGACAGGTCGGCCCTGCCCCGCGGGGGCGATCAAGCTGCTGGTCTTGGTGGTCACGCCCCAACGGTAGCGTCCCGGACCAAAGAACCGGATCCCGCGCCTGTCCGAGCCCGCCGACGCCCGTGAAACGCCCGGCTACCCGCGCAGGGCGTCACGGGACTCGGCGAACGCGGCGGCCAGCGCAACCCGCCACGGACGCGGCGGCGTCAAGCCCGCGTCCGTCCATGAGCGGGACGACAACACCGAGTAGGACGGGCGCGGAGCCGGCCGGGGGAACGCGCCCGTCGTCGTCGGCCTGACCTTCGCGGGGTCCAGCCCGAGTTCGGAGACGACCGCCCGAGCCAATCCGTACCAGGTCGTGTCGCCGCCGCCGGTGCAATGATAGATTCCCGGCCTGGCCCCGGATGCCGCAAGCTCGATCAGCCCCGCGGCGAGATCCACCGTCCAGGTCGGTGACCCGCGCTGGTCATCGACCACAGCCAGGGTGTCGCGCTCACGGGCGAGCTTCGCGATCGTCCGGACGAAGTTACGCCCGGACGCGCCGTAGACCCATGCCGTCCGCACGACGTAGGCGGCTGGGCACAGTTCCAGCACGGCCTGCTCGCCGGCGAGTTTGGTCCGCCCGTATGCCGAGCGCGGCGCGACCGGGTCATGGGTCTCGTAGGGCTTGTCCGCCATGCCGTCGAAGACGTAGTCGGTGGAGATATGCATCATGGTCGCGCCGGCCTCGGCACAGGCGACCGCCAGCCGCGCCGGAGCGGCGGCGTTGGCGGCATAAGCACCCGCCTCGTCGGCCTCGGCACCGTCGACGTCCGTCCAGGCCGCCGCGTTGATCACCACGAGACCGCCCTGGACCTTCGCGGGCCGAGCCTGGTCCGCGACGACCGCCCGGACCCGGGCCGCATCGGTGATGTCGAGCTCACCACGGGTGAGACCCGCCCAGGCCTGGACCCGCTCATCGGCCTCCAGTAACCGGCAGAGATCCGCTCCGAGCTGACCGCCGGCTCCCGTCACCATCACACGCACCAGGCAAGTGTGGCAGACCTCGCCGGCCGGTCACCGCCGGCCCGCATGCTCGCCCGATCCCGCGCGCCCACCCGGCATGAACGAACCGCTATACATGAACCGG
>NZ_CAKJTR010000087.1:3413-4939 GCF_917627355.1 Protofrankia sp. Cj3
GGCCAAAATATTACGATCATGATGTCGGGGCGACTGAGACCCGGGAGTGGTCGCCGAGCATGAGCCGGTGTGCCCGCGGACGGGCATCCGACGGAACGACTTCGACATCCCGGCCGATCAGCGAGTCCTCAATGCGCCCGATGCCACGAATCGTCGCCCGTTCCAGCACGATCGAGTACTCGATCTCGGTGTTTTCGATCGCGCACGAATAGTAGATCGAGGTGAAGGGACCGACGTAGGAGTCGACAAGCGTGGTGCCGCGGCCAATGATCGCCGGTCCGCGCACGGTGGACCGCACCAGCGACGCGCCCTCCTCGATCACGACCCGGCCCACTATCGTGCTGTCCTCGTCGACCATGCCGCGCACATCCGGCTCAAGGGACTCCAGCAGGTGGCGGTTGGTCTCCAACATGTCGTCAAGCCGCCCGGTGTCCTTCCAGTACCCCTCGACCAGGTGCGGCGCGACCTCGTGGCCCCGGTCCACCAACCATTGAATCGCCTCGGTGATCTCCAGCTCGCCTCGACCGGACGGCTTGATCGCCCGCACCGCGTCGTGGACGGCCGTCCCGAAGAGGTAAACCCCGACGAGCGCCAGGTCGCTCGGCGGCTCCA
Source organism: Protofrankia sp. Cj3 (assembly GCF_917627355.1). Lineage (NCBI taxonomy): Bacteria > Bacillati > Actinomycetota > Actinomycetes > Frankiales > Frankiaceae > Protofrankia > Protofrankia sp. Cj3. The sequence goes on from NZ_CAKJTR010000087.1 coordinate 4,026, forward strand.
CCGGCTTCTCGACGAGGCGGATCACGCGGCCCTGGGGACCGAGCTCCGCCACACCGAACGCGGACGGGTTGGAGACCTTGGTCAGCAAAATCAGCGCATCTGGCCCGCTGCGCCTGAACTCCGCCACAAACCCGGCGATACCACCAATGATCAGGTTGTCACCGAGATACATCACGAACGGCTCGTCCGCAAGAAAGTCGCGCGCGACGAGGACGGCGTGCGCAAGACCCAGCGGTGCCTCCTGACGAATGTAGGTGACTTTGATACCCAGCGCGGAACCATCACCGACGGCGGCCTCGATCTCCGCCGCGGTATCTCCCACGATGATCCCGACTTCGGTGATACCCGCCTCGGCGATCGCCTCCAGCCCGTAGAAAAGGACTGGTTTGTTGGCCACCGGCACGAGCTGCTTGGCTGACGTGTGGGTGATCGGGCGCAACCGCGTTCCAGAACCACCCGCGAGAACAAGAGCTTTCATGATCCGAACCTTACCGCGCGCCCCGCGGCGGCCGGAAAGGCAGCCGAACCACCGTGGATGGCCGGGCCGCCGGCTCCCGCCGAGCTCCCCGAACGCATGAAAAGGGACATGATCGCACCGCCTTTGGTTACTTTTGGCCGCCCCGCCATATGGCTCGCCCATATGGCGGGGCACCACTGCGCGCATGCGTCACGCGCCTGGCGGGTACCTTCAAGCGACCAGGACCACGCATGGCCACGGCACGGCTGACGCCCGTCATGAGGTCGGCGGCAGCGAATGCGTCCGCGCTCGCCGGGCGGCACCGACCGACAGCTGAACGACGTACATGACCGTGAACCGGCACCAGGTCACGGCGGGGGCGGAGGTGCGGACACGGTGACCGCTCCACGTGACGTCCAGGCGGGCCCACCAGCCGGTCCGCCGCCGTCCACCCACC
>NZ_CAKJTR010000087.1:5605-16506 GCF_917627355.1 Protofrankia sp. Cj3
AGCCAGCGGCGGACGAGCCAGCGGCGGACGACAGCCCACGGCAACGTTCCCTGCTCCAGAAACTGGCCCTCGCCCTCGCGGGCGTCGTGTCGCTGTCAATTCTCCTGGTGAGCAGCGCCGGTTACATCACCTATCGCTATCTCAACGCTCAGATCACCAGGGTGACCCTCGGCCTTGACGACGACGAGGCCCGGCCACCGCGGGCCGCCCCGGGGACTGAGAACTTCCTGCTGGTCGGATCCGACAGCAGAGAGGGCACCGGCAACCAGTACCAGAGCGAAGAGATCATCTCCGGGCAGCGCTCCGACACGACCATGCTTGCGCACCTCGACGCCAACGGGACAACCACATTGGTGTCATTTCCCCGGGACACACTCGTCACTATTCCCGGACACGGGCGTAACAAGCTGAACGCGGCGATCACAATCGGCGGACCGCCATTGCTGATCAGGACACTCGAAAACCTCACCAACATCAAAATCGACCATTTCGTGTCGATCGACCTCGCCGGATTCAAGGCCATGACGGACGCCATCGGTGGCGTCACCGTCTGCGTACAGCCGTTGCCGGATGGCAGTACCTCGAACCTGCACGACGAGTGGTCCCAGTGGCATGGTGTCGTGGGCGAGAACCATCTCAACGGCGAGCAGGCCCTGTCCTTCGTCCGGCAGCGCTATGGTCTGCCCGACGGGGATTTCGACCGGATCAGGCGTCAGCAGCAGTTCATCAGCACCGTCTTCCAGAAGGCGACCAGCAGCGGCGTGCTTGCCAATCCGGCGAAGCTGGAAAGCCTGCTCGCGTCCGCGACGGGAGCGCTGACCGTCGATGACCACACCAGCATGAGCGACCTGCGCAACCTCGCGACCAGGCTGCGCGACATGTCCGCCGACGCGATCACTTTCGAGACGATTCCTGTCCGGGAGCCCGCCCAGGCCGATGGCGCGAACGCCGCTGGTGAGCTCCGGCGCTACGGCTCTGTCCAGCTCTACGACCCGGAGCAGCTCGCGGCGTTCCTGGCCCCGCTGCGTGGACACGGCGGCCCGGCACCGAACCCCGCTGAGACCCCGGGAGCGCCGAGTACGCCCGCGCCGCCGGAGCCGGTGGCCCTCCCACCGGCATCGGTCACCGTCGACATCCTCAACGGCACCACGACCAGCGGGCTCGCGATCAGCACAGCGAGAGAGCTCACGGCGGCCGGGTTCCGAGTCGCGACCGTCGGACGTGCCGGCAGGCACACGGCGACCTCGCTGGTGCGCTACGGCCCGGCCGGGCTCGCGGCGGCACGTACGCTGGGCATCGCCGTCCCCGGAGTGGAGCTGCGCGCGGACCGGTCCGCGGGCAGGCACGTCACGCTGGTGATCGGCGCCGACTTCCACGGCATCGACGCACGGGCGGTGGCATCCGCCCAGACGGCGGCAGACAACCCGGCACCGGGCGGGACAGGCACCGGGAACAGCGTCCCAACGGCGGGCCCGACCCCCGCGGCGCCCGCGCTGACCGCCACCGAGCTGACCACCCGCTGCACATTTTAGAGCGCCCGAGAATAGGACTGTCCGGCTCGCGGCTCCCCGCATCCCGCCCGGCCGCGTTGTCGTCGGTCGGCGCCCAACACCGCCGGTGGCTCCCTCCGCCGCCTCGCGACGCACGCACCCCAGCCCCGCCCTTTGACCCACACCCCTATTGCCGGACGATCTCAAACACGCTCTCAGCGGTCGCCGGAGATATCCGGATCACAGTTCTCCACGCAGGTCCGGAAGCCGCCGGGACCGCCAGCCCGTGCCAGCCGCAAGCGCGCCACCAGCCGACGACCGATAGCGACGATATTCAGTAATCGCACTGTTACCATTGGTCGTTTCGTGCACCCAGTGGTGTGGTGGCGTGCGTCTCATGGCAACGTCAGACTGGGTTAAGAGCGCCCGGCAATAGGGGCGTGGATCAAGGAGCGGGGCTGGGGCACGTACATCGCAAGGCGGAGGAGGGAGTCACCCTGGTCCTTGGGGTGTCGACCGACGACAACGCAGCGAGGTGCGTGCCCCAGCCCCGCGACGCCGCGTCCCTGTTGCCGGTCGCTCTAAAAGCGCCCGGCAACAGGGCGTTCGATCAGGGAGTGGCGTCCGGGTGGATGGATCGCAAAGTGAAGGAGGGGTGCGCCCTGGTTCTGGGCGTCGACCAACGAGCCGGGGTACCCGCGCATCGCGCGGCGATGGATGGGCAGCGATGACGCGAGGTGCGCACCCCGGCCCCGCGATACCGCGCCCCCTGTTGCCGGCCGCGTTATCAAGCGCCGCACTATCAAGAACAGTGCGGGTTCGCTCGTCGACCCGGCACCGCGCGATCGCTCCGGTCAAGGAGGCTCGAGAAAGCCGGTGAGTGGCAGATCCATGCGCCGGCTGGCGTTGCCGCCAGAGCTGAGCCCACGGCGTCCGCTGAACCTGCGGCGCCGCCCAGGCCGCTCACCGCTGCGGACACTGTCCGTCAGCGCGGCGGCCGTGTTGTCCCTGGTGGTTCTCGCGGTCAGCTCTGTCGGGTGGGCGGCATACCGCTACTTCAACGATTCGGTCACCGGGGTGACCTGGTCACCCAGTGGCGAGCGGCCAGCCGAGCGACCGGGCGAAATGAATATCCTGCTTCTCGGCGACGACAGCCGAGCAGGCACCCACGGTGAGTACGGCCAGGTCGACGGAGTCCGCTCGGATACCACGATCATCGCCCATTTCGGCACGGACGGTTCGGTCACCCTGGTGTCATTTCCCCGAGACACCCTCGTCACCGTTGCCGCCGGCATCACCCAGACCCCCCGTGACGGCAAGGACAAACTCACCAACGTCCTGTCCTACGGCGGCATCGAGGGGCTCACCCGCACCCTGGAAAAACTGACCAGCCTCAAAATTGATCATTTCATCTCGATCGATCTGGCCGGATTCAAGACCATGACCGACGCGGTTGGCGGGGTGGACGTGTGCGTCGCTCAGCTCCCCGGAGGCGGCACGACCAACCTCCACGACAACTTTTCCCAGTGGCGCGGAAAATTCGGGATCAACCATCTCAATGGCGATCAGGCCCTGGCTTTCGTCCGTACCCGCCATGCCCTGCCGGACGAGACCTACCGCGTCGCCCGCCAGCAGCAGTTCCTGTCCAAGCTCCTCGACAAGGCGACCAGCGCGGGTGTATTGACCAACCCCGTCAGGATCACACAGCTGATCGGCGCCGTCGGCGGGTCGCTCAAGGTCGACAACGACCTCACCGAGAACGGCGCCATGATCAAAATCGCCCAGCGGCTGAGCGACCTCGGCGCCGGAAAGCTCACATTCATCACCATCCCCACGCACGTGCCGCTGCGATCCGAGGGCGCCAGCGACGACCAGGGCACGATTCCCCCCCACGGCAACGTGCTGTTCTATGAGCCGGCCGGGCTCGCGCGGGTCCTCGCGCCGCTGCGGCCCGCAACCGGCGACGACACCCTCACCACCACCGGCGCTCCGGCCCTGCCGCCAAGCCAGGTGACCATCGCCGAGGTCCGCAACAGGACCGGGCGGTCGGGCCTGGCCGCGCAGACGACCACGACGCTCGGCGCGATGGGGTTCGCCGGATCGCTCAAACCCACCACCGGCGCGGCGGGGCAGGTCAGCACGGAGATCCGCTACCCGGCCGGGCAGGAGGACGCGGCACGCACACTGTCAGGCCTGATCGCCGGGTCACAGACCATCGCGGACCCGAGGCTCAGCAACGGCCTTGTCGTGATACTCGGCACCTCGTTCACGGGCGTGACCGGCCCGCCGACGACACCGGCGGGATCCCCCGCGATCCCCCCGCGGACGCCCTCCGCCGCTGGCGGCGCAGCTGCCCCCGGCTCGGCTGCCCCGGGCGCCGCGGCCACGCCGGCTCCGGCGCCCGTGATCGCCCCGGCGGACACGTCCTGCACTCCGTGAGCGCGGTACACGCCGCGGATCCTGGCTCAACTAAGAGCGCCCGAGGATAGGTCGTTCGATCAGTGAGCGGCTCATCCGCGCCCGATCCGGCAAGGCGGAGGAGGGAGGCGCCCTGGTGCTGGGCGCCGACTGACGACAACGCGGCCGGGCGGGACGCGGGGAGCCGCGAGCCGGACAGTTCTATTCTCGGGTGCTCTAACGTGAACGTCCAATGACACCATCGACCTCCCCGCTGGGACGCCTGCTCGACGGCGTTGTGAGCCGTGTTCTGGATGCCCCGCTTGCCGTCATGCCACCGGACGCGCTCAGCCACACCGACACGGGCACGGGCACGACCGGCCCGGCGAACACGACCGGCACCGGGGCCGTCGACGGCCTCGCCGCGCTGCTTGCCCGCAGGCTGCGCGCTGACCCGGCACGCCCGCTGCTGACGTTCTACGACGATGCCACCGGTGAGCGGACCGAGCTGTCCGCGACCACCGTCGACAACTGGGTTGCCAAAACCGCGAACCTGCTCGTGGACACCCTCGGGATCGGTCCGGGCGACACGATCCGCATCGTGCTGCCACCGCACTGGCAGACCGCGGTGATACTCCTCGCGGCGTGGTCCTCAGGCGCGTGCGTGAGTATCGGCCGGCCGGAGCCAGCTACCGACACCCCCCCGGTGGCGATCTTCACAGCCGAAAATGATCTCGATACCCCACTCGCAACGGGCGACGAGGCCGATGTGGTCGCGCTGTCACTGCGCCCGATGGGCGGCCGGCTCCTGCGGCCCGCGCCGGGGGCGCTCGACTTCGCGGCGGAGATCCTCGCCCACGGCGACCGTTTCACGCCACCGGGGCCACCGGCGAACCAGCGGGCCCTGGTACGGATGGCCAGCTACTACGCGCGGGCCTGGGGCCTGGCCGAACGCGACCGTGTTCTGACGACGGCGGGTTACGAGACGCCCGAGGGGCTTCTCGCCGGGCTGCTGAGCCCCCTGGCCGCCGGAGCGTCGCTGGTCGTCTGTCGAAACCTTGACGACGCCCTCCTTGAGCGCCGGATCACCACCGAGCGTGTCACGGCTGTCTGCGGGCCGATGCCCAGCACCCCCACGGGCATCCGGCGGCTCAGCGTGCCGTCGCGCTGAGCCCATCCGGCGGCGGATGCCCGGCAGGAGCCTGTCCCGCAATCCTGGGTGCGGGTGGCCAGCCGTGTCCAGGTGGTTCCTGGCCCGGCGGAAGGCCGAACCGATACCGGACGAGTTGTCTAGCGGCTCCGGCAATCCGCGTGCGTCCCAGTTCACCGCGTCCGGACACCGGGTACAGACGGGAAAGGTGTCCGGCCCGCGACCTCCTTCTCCCCCGGGCGCTGGAACTCCCCCCAGCAACCGCGTTCCCGACCGCTTCTCCGGCTTGACAGTCACCGTGGCACCGGCTCTGACACCGACTGTGACACCGGCAACGTCGGCAGCTGTCCCTGCCCATGACCGCCTGGAGGCCTGACCGCGATGATCGAGCCGACTGATCCGCGCCTGAGTGTCATCGGTACCGGTTACCTGGGCACGACCCATGCCGCCTGTATGGCGGAACTGGGATTCGACGTGGTCGGCGTTGATGTGGACCCGGTCCGGATCAGCTCTCTCGCCGCTGGCGAGACACCGTTCTTCGAACCGGGCCTGGAGGCGCTTGTCCGCAAGAACCTGGAGTCCCACCGCCTGCGTTTCACCACGTCCGTGGCGGATGCCGCGGCTACCGCGGACGTCCACTTCATCTGTGTCGGGACTCCCCAGCTGCCTGGGGCGAACACCGCCGACATGCGCCACGTCGACGCCGCGTTCACCGGGCTCCTGCGGTCGGGAATCCGGCCGGGGGCGCTCATCGTCGGAAAATCCACCGTGCCTGTCGGCACGGCCATGCGGCTGGCGCGACGGCTCGACTCCGAGGCTCCCGGCGTGGAGCTCGCGTGGAACCCGGAGTTCCTGCGTGAGGGCTTCACCATTGACGACACGCTGCGGCCCAGCCGTCTGGTCTTCGGCCTGCGTCCCGAGCCGGCCAGGGCCCAGCTCGCCGAAGCGCTCCTGCGGCGCGTCTACGCCACGCTCATCAACGCCGGGGTGCCGGTCGTCGTCACCGACTACCCCACGGCCGAACTCGTCAAGCTTGCTTCGAACGCGTTCCTCGCAACCAAGATCTCCTTCATCAACGCCATGGCAGAGATCTGCGAGGCCACTGGCGGGGACGTCACCGCGATGTCCACCGCGATGTCCTACGACAGCCGCATCGGCGGGCAGTTCCTGCACGCCGGCCTCGGTTTCGGTGGCGGCTGCCTGCCCAAGGACATCCGCGCCTTCCAGGCCCGCGCCGATGAGCTCGGCGTCGGCCAGGCGCTCGGCTTCCTCGCGGAGGTCGACGCCGTCAACTCCCGCCGCCGCGCCAAGACCGTGAGCCTGGCCATCCAGCTATTGGGTGGAATGGTTGCTGGCAAAAAGATCGCCGTCCTCGGCGCGGCGTTCAAGCCCAACTCCGACGACATCCGTGACTCGCCGGCCCTTGACGTCGCGGGTGCGCTGCACCGCGCCGGTGCCGTGGTGACCGTCTACGACCCGGCGGCAATCCCCAACTGCCGCGCGGCCCACCCGCAGCTGACCTACGCGGACAACGCCGTCCTTGCCGCGGCCGGCGCCGACATCCTCCTGCACCTCACCGAGTGGAGCGAGTTCCGTGAGCTCGACCCCACGGTGCTCGCTCCGGTGGTCGCCAGCAGGATTGTCGTCGACGGCCGCAACGCCTTGGACCCAGCCGCATGGCGCGCGGCCGGCTGGGCTTACCACGCGCTGGGCCGGCCCGCCTGACGACGAGCCGCGGCCGGCTGCCTCGCGGCGGTCTCGGCCCGTGGTGTCCGGGCGCTCATGTCCAGGTGGTGACTTCGCCCAACGTGCCGCTCGCCACGTCGTAGACAAAACCCCGGACTGACGTGGACGCGCTTAGGAAGGGACTGGAGCGAAGACGCGAGACAGATACCCGGATGCTCGCCTCAAGATCGGTGAAGGCGTGGACAGGCCACGCCGGCCGCACCCCCACGTGTTCGAACAGTTTTTCCCGAAAACCGTCATCCGTGATGGTCATCATCCCACACTGGGTGTGCTGCAAAAGAATGATCTCCGTCGTGCCGAGCTCGTGCTGGCTGACCGCCAGCGAACGGATCACATCGTCGGTGACCACACCGCCGGCGTTGCGCAGGACATGCGCGTCGCCTTCCGCGAGGCCCAGCAGCGCATGGACGTCCAGCCGGGCGTCCATGCAGGCCAGGACCGCCACACCGGTGGCGGGCGCGGCTGGGCGCGCCCGCGTCGGCGCGTCGCCGGCCTGCCGGGCCGCCGCGAAGCTCGCGGCACGCGCCACCATGGAGTCTGTGGCCGTGCGGGAAACGGTGGCAGTGTGTGAGCCTTCGGCCCGTACTGAACCTCGGCCGTCGACCATGGTCATCGTGGTGCAACCTCCATCGGCGCGGTGGACACAGCAGAACCAGGTTCGTTCGTGCACGGCAGCGTCGCCGGGAACCCGCCAGCGCGGTGTGCCGCCACACAGCAGCCCGGCCAGGCACCCGCCGAGCCGCTGTGGCAAGTCGTCACCACAGCCAGCCGCAACAAGGATGACGCGGCCACGCCGCTTTCGCCAGCGGTACGCGGCCCAACAACACAGATCGCAATCGCAAACGCACGTTGACCGTACGGAGCGAAACGCACATCACGGCAACCAGCCCGACAGTCGAGTCACCAACCGGAGCAGGGGGCATACTTGCCGCGAGGGATCGGCCCGACAGGCTACCCGGCGACCGCGCGCCCGGCGTTCCCGCCTGGCCAGGACCGTCGGCACGCCCGTCGCCAGCCGCACCCCCATGTCAGCGAGATCGCCGTCCCGACTAGCCTTTCGTGCGCGGCCGTGGACCTACTCACGCGCCGGTATTGCGCTGTGACGCAAGCATCGAAGGGGATCGGCGTCCTCGAGGAGGAGATCAGCGAGAACCGGTCCAGTCAATGACGATGAATTTTAATCTTGCCGGTCGCCGGCGGCGTCGAGAACCTGGAAGGCAGCCGGCCCCGCGATGATGATTTCGCTCGCGCGGCCGGCGGCCCAAACAGCTAGGGGGGTAGCGGATGAGCCAGGGGAGACCGTCGGTAGACTCAGCCGGTGACGCAAACCGGTCAAGAGCACCCGAAGCATCTGAGGTGAACGCGGCACCGGCGGAGGCCTGCGCGGAACGATCACGCTGGCAAGTGCTCGGCCATGAGCTGGCGAAGTTCGGAGTCGTCGGCGTCGTCTGCTACGCCATCGACGTCCTCGTGTTCAACCTGTGCCACGGGCTTGTGGGCATGGGTCCGCTCAGCGCGAAAACCGTCTCCACCATCGTGGCCGCGACCTGCGCCTACATCGGCAACCGGAACTGGTCGTTCACGCACCGGGCGCGTACGGGCCTCAAGCGCGAATACACACTGTTCGCCATCCTCAACGCCATGGGTCTGGCAATCGCCCTGGGCTGTCTGGGCTTTGCCAACTACGTACTGAACCTGCACAGTGTGCTCGAGCTCAACCTGGCCGGAAACGTGGTCGGCACCGGGCTCGGCACCATCTTCCGGTTCTGGGCCTACAAACGGTGGGTCTTCCTGCATCCCGACGATCCGAAGGCGGCGCTGCATACCGCGGCCGAGGCGCAGCGCCGGCAGGGTGTCCCCGAGCCCGCTGGCCACGCATAGCCGGGGTGGCGCACCGGTATCGGAACAGAACCCCAGCGTTCCGATACCGATTGGTTCCTATCATCCGTGGATGCGCTACGCTCTGGGACAGGCCCGCGCGTTTCCTTCTTGTCGGCGTCGCCGCTTGTGACGGCAGGCGGAGCGCGTCGAAAGCCACCGGATGGCACGTGTCGGCTTGCAGCCGGCTGGTCGAAGGCGGCATAGTCCCAGTTTGGGCCGCCCGAGACCTCAGGAAACCTAGGCCACAGGGGGACGCCGTGGTGCGGCCTACGCTTGATTCGTCCCGCTCCGGGGGCCGCCCTCGGGATGATTCACGGGACGGCGCGATTCGTCGCGCCACCCTTCAGCTACTCGCCGAAGTTGGGTACGACGGCGTCACCATGGACCGGGTGGCCACCCGGGCGAAAGCCGGCAAAGCCACCATCTACCGCCGCTGGCCCTCCAAGGTCGCCCTGGTCATGGACGCGATCACGACGATCACCGAGCAGTCCGTGCCCATTCCCGACACCGGTTCGTTCCGCATGGACATGCTGGCCTTCATCTCCTCGTTCCGAGATGCCATCGGCGATGACCGCGGCAGGATCATCGCCGAGCTGGTGTCTGAAATGCCCCGTAACTCCGAGCTGCGCGAAGCCCTTCGCAATGGGCTGCTCGCCCAGCGCAAAACCGCGTCCGATGTCATCGTGCACCGCGGCATCGTCCGCGGGGAAATCAGCGCGGAGGTCGACCACACGGTGCTCATGGAGCTCGGTCCCGCCCTCGTTCTGCAGCGGGTGCTGCTCTCCGGAGAGGTCGTCGACGCCGCGTTCATGGAACGGATCGTCGACGACCTCATCGTTCCCTACGCCGTCCACGGCTTGGCGGACCAGCCGACGCGCTGACTCCGGGCGGCGCTGGGAGCACCGCGGCGAATTGGTTCCCAGCGCCGCGCGACAATGCTTTTCTCGTGCGGGCGGAAGCGCGAGAACGCCTGACAAACGGGGGGAGACATGACAACCGGCCAGACACTCGCGGTCGACCTCGGTACCGGTTACACGTCCGCCTGCGTCGGCCTGGACGGCCGGGGGGAATCCCTGCGGCTCGGGCCGGGCGGGCCGATGCCGGCCGTGGTCAGCCTCAGTCTTGACGGCCGGCTGCTGACCGGTACCGCCGCGGTGGACGTCGCGGCCACCCATCCCGACCGCGCGCAACGTCATCCGTTACAGGCGCTGGAAACGACCGAGCGGGTCCAGCTCGGTGAGGTGACCATCCCCACGATCGAGCTGATCGCCGCCGTCCTGCGCCAGGTCCTGCACGAAGCGGCCCGCCACGCTCCGGGCCCGCCACCCCGCCAGGTGGTTCTCACCGCGCCGGCCCGATGGACAGCCACGGAGGTCGACAGCCTGCGGGCAGCCGCTACCAGGGCGGGGCTCACCGACGTCATGCTGCTTCCGGAACCGATCGCGGCGGCCCGCTATCACGCCGCCCCTGACAGCATCCGCGCGGGCACGGCCGTTGCGATATATGATCTTGGAGCCACAACCCTCGCGACGACGATTCTCACCGCGACACCCAACGGATTCGAGATCCGCGGCGAGCCCGGCGGCAATCCCGCCTTCGGCGGTGACGACATCGACGATGCCTTACTTCGCCAGCTGGCGGACCGTGCGCGCACGGTCGACTCGGCCGCCTGGGACGAGCTGTGGGCCGATCTGAGCCCATCCGGGCGCCAGCGGCACAACCAGCTACGCCAACAGGTCATAGCAGCCAAGGAAGGACTGTCAACCGCCACCGTCCGCACCATTGCGGTCGGCGGATCCATCGGCGACATCCAGCTCACCCGGGCGGAGCTGGAAGCGTCGATCGAGGGTGACCTACGCGCGACCGTGACCGAACTGATCCGCACAATCGAGCGTGCGGGGATCCGGCCCGGCGAGCTCAGCGCGATCTTCCTTGTCGGCGGATCGACCCGCATCCCACGGATTTCGGCGCTGGTGACGGAGCTGACCGGCATCCGCCCCCGGCCCGCCGCCGACCCCCAGGCCGCGACAGCGCTGGGCGCTCTGCTCACCGCGACCGCGACCGCGACCGCGATGCCCGCTGGGCCCGGATCGATCCCCTACGCCGCCCGCGTCGCAGCGGAACCCGAGGCGGGTGCGGCCGGTGCCCGCCCCTTCGGGGCCCGGGATGACTATGCCCCGACCGCCCGCTACCCGTTCGGTGAGCTCCCGCGCTCAGACACATACCCGCCACCGGGC
>NZ_CAKJTR010000087.1:16703-21460 GCF_917627355.1 Protofrankia sp. Cj3
AACGATGGGCGGACCGCCGCGGCAGCAGCCGTCAGGCCGGCGGCAGACCGCCATCATCGGAGCGATCGTCACGCTGCTGGTCCTCGCCGTCGGCATTCCGATGATCGCGCTGACCGTGGCCAGTTCGGACAAACCCGGCCCCAGCCCGACGGCGGGCACGACCCTGCCCGCGATCCCCGCCGGACCGACGGGCACGCCGCGGCCCGCCTCGTCGGCGTCATTATCGCCATCACCATCACCATCACCATCGCCGTCGCAGTCCCCGTCGGCAACCGGGTCCACCAACGGTCTGACCGTGGCCCAGCGCAGGCTGCGGGCGCTGCTCGATCCCGCTGAGATAACGGACTGCGAAGCGAATCCGGATGCCGAGGACTCCGACATCGACGCATCGCTGACGTGTGTGGCGAGCAACGGCACAGCCGTGATCGCGTTCCACTACTACACCGCCAAATCACTGCGCGGCGACGTCGACTACCGGTCCGGCCAGATCACCGACGAGGGCAGCTGCGAGAACGGCCGTTCCAGCGTCGGGACCTGGCAAGTGAACAGCAGTTCCACCGTCGACGTCGGTGCGCTCCTGTGCTACTACCACAGTGGACGGTTTGTGATGTTCTGGAGCTACGACTCAGATCTCGTCAGCTTCGCCGCCGCGGACACCGACGCGGCATCCCTGTACCAGTGGTGGAAGCGGTTCGACCCCTTGGCCTGAACCACCGCCGGCAGTGACCCGCGACGAGCCGATGGCCGCCGAACAGCCTAACCGGTGGGTGGCCCAGGGCGTGTCTGATGGATCTTCGATCGTGCGGATCAATGCCCAGAAGGCGTCCTGCGGCGTTGTCGTCGGTCCGGATAGAACACCGCTATCCGGACCTCCTCCGCCTTGCAGGCCACTTTCTAGATCATCGCCCACATCGACCAACATCCATCAGACACGCCCTAACGGTTACGCTCGTGGCCGTAACCATCGACGTCGGTGTTGACGGGGCCTCGGCGCCGAAGGTCGATCTCGTCGACCAGCCGGTAGATGGTTGCGTGCACCTCTTCGACCCGTGGCAGATTCGCCAGCACGACCTGACCGCGTTCACCGGCGCTTTCGATGGTCAGCGTGCCGGAGCCCAGCAGGCGTTCGGCGAACGAGTGGTGGAACGAGACATCGTTGAGCCGCTGAAGCGGGATGTCACGGCCGTTGCGGGAAAAGACGCCCGTCCGGATGACAACACGTTCCGTTGTCACAACATAACTTGTCGTGATCCACTGTAACCACGGACGCAGGCTTGTGACAGTGAGCAGGGCCGCCGCGGCCGTGATCACGAGCCACTGTGCCGCATGCTGGAACGAACCCGCCGGTATCGCCAGCACACCGAACAGCGTCAGGCCCAGAACCACGACGAACGCGGTGGCCGGCCCAGCAAGCCTGATCCAGTGCGGATGAAGGTGCAGGACAACCTCTTCATCGCTGGTCAGAATGCTCTCTGGAAATCCCACGCGGCCGATCGTCTCACCGTCACCACGTCAGCGGCGCCCGAGGGTCGATCGGCTCGGCGTCACCGCAGATGGACGACGTCCCCCGCGGCGAAGGCCCGGCCGTCCACGACAAGCCGGCCATGGGCGTCCACAGCTGTGGCGGCGCCCACCACGACAGCACCGTCGGGCAGCTCAACCCGCACCTGCTGACCGAGCGTCGCGCACACCGAGCGGTAAGCGTCCCTGGCACGATCCGGTTCCGCGAGCCAGGCCCGGTATCCCGCGGCGAGTTCCCGCAGCACCTCGATCAACAACTCACCCCGGCCAGTCGCCGGCCGCGACGCCCGCCGCTGGCAGAGCGCCACGCTGGTCGCCCCGAGGGGCAGCTCATCGGCGGCCGTATCGACGTTCAGGCCCACCCCCACGACCACCGCGGTCGTTGCCGGTTGGCAGGGAACGGCCTCGGCAAGGATTCCCGCTACCTTCGCGCCGTCCACCAGCACGTCGTTCGGCCACTTGAGAACGGCCGGGATACCGGCGGAACCGCGCAGCGCGCCAACCAGCGACGCGCCGGTGAGCAACGGCAGCCAGCCGAGGGCCGCGGCCGGCACCATGGGCCGCAGCAGCACCGAGAAGGTGAGTCCCGCGCCCGGTGGCGAGACCCAGGACCGGTCAAGACGCCCACGGCCGGCCCACTGCGACTCGGCGACCAGCACCCGCCCTTCACAGGCGCCCGCCTTCGCCGCCGCCACAAGATCGGCGTTGGTCGAGCCGGTCTCCCCGACGACCCGCACGTCGAGGCCGTCATCGGCGAGCGCCGCCGCTACCAGGCCGGCGTCCAATGGAAGCCGGCGCGGATGTGTCTTCGATGTCCGCATGCCAGTCAGGGTGCCACCGACCGGCCTGTTACCGGAGCGTTGTCCTGGCGGGCTGACTACCGTTACGTTCCGCCACGGGTACTGGTTTGTGCCCCCCACCCGCGAATCGAGCACGCGGAGCCGTACCCGCCGTACGCTGCCCGGCATGGTACTTCCTGTTCCCGCTCAGAATCCCGCGCAGGGCTCGGTACCCGACCTTCTGACGGCCACCGGCAAGATTGCCGAGTTGAAGCGGGTCAACGACGAAGCGGTACACGCTGGTTCCCAGCGGGCCGTTGACGCCCAGCACGCCAAGGGCAAGATGACAGCCCGTGAACGGATCGAGGCATTCCTCGACCCCGGATCGTTCGTCGAAACGGACGCGTTCGCTCGGCACCGCTCGCATGATTTCGGGCTCGATCGCAACCGCCCCTACGGTGACGGCGTGGTGACAGGATACGGCACGGTGGACGGCCGCCAAGTCTGCGTGTTCAGTCAGGACTTCACGGTTTTCGGCGGCAGCCTGGGCGAGGTCTTCGGCGAGAAGATCATAAAAATCATGGACCTGGCGCTGAAGACCGGCTGCCCGGTGGTGGGTATCAACGACTCGGGCGGCGCGCGTATCCAGGAAGGCGTTGTTTCGCTGGGCCTCTACGGTGAGATCTTCTATCGCAACGTGATGGCGTCGGGAGTCGTCCCACAGCTTTCGCTGATCATGGGCCCGTGTGCCGGCGGTGCCGTTTACTCCCCCGCCATCACCGACTTCACCCTGATGGTCGACAAAACCAGCCACATGTTCATCACCGGTCCAGACGTCATCAAGACCGTGACCGGCGAGGACGTCGGCATGGAGGAGCTCGGCGGCGCGCACACGCACAACTCCCGCAGCGGTGTCGCCCACTTCCAGGCCGTGGACGAGACCGACTGCCTGGAGAGCGCTCGGGCGCTGCTGTCGTTCCTGCCGTCGAACAACATGACGGATCCGCCGGCCTTCGCCGCGGTGGCCGACATCCAAGCGGAGATCACCACCGAGCTGGACGTGTTCATCCCGGACTCGCCCAACACTCCCTACGACATGCACACAGTGATCGAACATGTGCTCGACGAGGGCGACTTCCTGGAGATCCACGCCCAGTTCGCACAGAACATGATCTGTGGCTTCGGGCGGATCGACGGACGTTCGGTGGGCGTCGTCGCCAACCAGCCGATGCATTTCGCCGGCACCCTCGACATCGACGCCAGCGAAAAGGCGGCACGCTTCGTCCGGACGTGCGACGCGTTCAACATCCCGGTACTCACCTTCGTCGATGTTCCCGGCTTCCTGCCCGGTACCTCGCAGGAGTGGAACGGGATCATCCGCCGCGGCGCGAAGCTCATCTACGCCTACGCCGAGGCCACGGTCCCCAAGGTCACCGTCATCACCCGGAAGGCCTACGGGGGTGCATACGACGTCATGGGATCGAAGCACCTGCGGGCCGACATCAACCTGGCCTGGCCGACCGCGGAAATCGCGGTGATGGGCGCCCAGGGCGCGGTAAATATCATCTACCGCCGGGAACTCGCGTCCACCGACAGCCCGGAAGACCGCCGCGCGGAACTGATCGCGGACTACACCCAGCACTTCGCCACCCCCTACATCGCCGCCGAACGCGGGTACGTGGACGCTGTGATCTCGCCGTCAGTCACCCGTCGCGAAGTGATCCGAGCCCTTCGGCTGCTGCGGACCAAGCGGGAGTCGCTCCCGCCCAAGAAGCACGGAAACATTCCGCTGTAGGTGCGCCTCACCTTCATGAAAGGAACGTCAGGTGGATACCAGCGGCGACAGCCACACCCGTCCGTATCTGCGGGTGGTGTCGGCGAACGCGTCCGCCGAGGAGATTGCCGCGGTGGTCGCGGTGCTCCGCCTGCGGGCGGCGGCCTCACCGCCCGGCCCGACGGCGCCGTCGGGCTGGACCGACCGGGCCGCGGCGCTCCGCCAGACCGTACGTTCCGGCCCGGACGCGTGGCGGCAGACCGGTTTCGTCCAGGGCGTCCGCACCCGAGCCGACTGGTAACCCGCGGAGGTTCCGGCAGCAGGGCGTTCGGCCAGACAGCGGCGTCCGGGTGGATGGATCGCGAAGCCGCGGAGAGATACGCCGGAGGTATCGCGCGTCGACCGACGAGCCAGGGCACCCATGCATCGCGCGGCAATGGACGGGCAGCGATGAGGCGAGGCGCCGCCCGGACGCCGCGAGCCGGCCAGGTCCTGTTGCCGGCGCCGCTAAGAACTAAGAACGCCTACTGCCGACAACAGATGTGAGGTCCCCGGCCTCCGCGGGACATTAGGACTCAGCCACGCTGAACGAGGACGGGAGAAACGTGCGTAAGATCCTCATCGCCAACCGGGGAGAAATCGCTGTCCGGGTCATCCGCGCGTGCCGGGACGCCGGGTACGCA
>NZ_CAKJTR010000088.1:0-15770 GCF_917627355.1 Protofrankia sp. Cj3
CATCACCAGGGTGCAGCTGCGACTGGTCGGGCTGCCCAGCGCGCGGACCACCGCGCTGATCGCCCTGGCCGACGTCACCAGCGCGGTCGAGCTCCTCGCCCGGCTGCGGGCCGCGGTCGGTTCTCTGGACGCCGTCGAGCTGATGTTCGACGACGGCATCGATCTGGTGCGCGGCCACCAGGGCCTGCCGCCGCCCTTTCCCGACCGTCCCGCCGACCGGTCCCGGCCGTCCCGGGCGCACAACACTCCCTACCTGCTGGTGGAGTGCGCCGGGCGCACCGATCCCAGCGACGAGCTCGCCGCCGTGGTCGAGACCGCCACCGGCGTCCTCGACGTCGCCGTCGCGGCCACCCCCACCGAGCAGGCGCGGCTGTGGGCCTACCGGGAGGGCCACACCGCGGCGGTTAACGCCCTCGGCGTCCCCGTCAAACTGGATGTCGCGGTCCCCCTCACCCGCATCACCGCCTTTATCGACGACCTGCGCGAGCTGGTGCCAACCGTGGCGCGGCCGGCCCGCCTCCACCTGTGGGGGCACCTCGCCGAGGCGAACCTGCACGTCAACGTGACCGGCCTCGACCGCGACGACAGCCGCGGGCGCGAGAGGCTCACCGACGCGATCCTCACCCGGGTCGCGGCCGACGGCGGCGGCATCGGCGCCGAACACGGCGTGGGACGCGCCAAAATGGCCTGGGCAGGCCTGTCCCGCTCCCCCGCCGAGCTTGCCGTGATCGCCGCCGTGAAACACGCCTTGGATCCGGCCTGCCTGCTCAACCCCGGTGTCCTCGTCCCGCCCTACGGCATCGCGCTCACGCCGGGCTCGCCCGTGCCCACGCCCCCGCCCCCCGCGTAGACCACCGCACCCCAGGAGAGCGCACGGATCCTATCCGTAACCACCACACGATCCATGATCTCGACGTGCTTGTTGTTATGTACGGTTTTCAGCCGCATAAGAGCGCCCGGCAATAGGGGCGTGGATCAAGGAGCGGGGCTGGGGCACGTACATCGCAAGGCGGCGGAGGGAGCCACCCTGGTATTGGGTGGTGACCGACGACAACACAGCGAGGTGCGTGCCCCAGCCCCGCGACGCCGCGTCCCTATTGCCGGGCGCTCTAAACGTACCCAACGACAAACACACGCCGATCTTGCCAGCGAAATATGACGGCTCGCATCAATCAACATATGCCACGAGCCACACAAACAAACGCGTCATCCACCGGTGGTCGTCGAGCTGGGCCAAAGGGCAAGGGCCAAAGGACGATCAGTTGAGACGGGGGCAGAAGTGCCCGGTCGGCCCGTCCGGGCGTCCGCACAGCACGCACGGGGGCCTACCAGCCGCGACGATGCTGCGGGCCCGTTCCACGAAAGCCTTGGTCTGGTCAAGGGAGAGGGATACCTGGAGGGTGTCGAGCGAGGTGTCGTCGGCGGCGGCGCCTGCCTCACCGCGAGCTCTGCCCGCGGCTTCGACCAGCACCCGCTTGCCGTCCCATGACACGGTGAGCTGGCCGAGGTGGAAGTCCTCCTCGAAGGGGGCGTCCAGCGGCGCGAGATCGACGAAGACCTCCCGGGCCTCGGGTACCCGCACTCCCCCGGTGCGGCTAAGCTGGCCGAGCAACGTCGTCAGCCCTTCAGTGAGCGCATTGACCTCGATCTTCTCCAGGCCGACAGTGACGACATGTCCACGCGAGCTGGCTTGAAGGTAGAAGTCACGTTCGCCGGGCTGGCCGACGGTTCCGACCACGAAACGGTCTGGCGAGTCGAACACGTGCCGCTGCTGCTGGTACACCTCATCCCTCCCTGATGCCCTTGGCCACGCTGGCCTTTCTCGACGCCCTCGGTGCCCGCGAGCGCGCGAACAACATCATGACTGTGCACTTCTCGATCGCTAGATCAGTCAACGTCGCGTCCGCCGGGATTCGTCCCCGGCAACGTTAGCGATATCGAATCTGGTAGTGGTATGGCGGGTAGGCTCTTCATCCGCCGGCGTACCGGCCGCAGCCGGTCGACACGTCCGGTCGGCGCAGCACCGCAGCGGACACACATCGTGGCTTGGCCCCAGCTCGCTGACCGCTAGCCGTGGGCCGTCCCCATACCTACGCTCGTCCAGCAGCTCCCGGACCATGACGACGAACCGCCGGTCGATCCCCACCGTTGCCGCCCGGCGGAATACCAGACCCGCGGCCCTGGCCCGCGCGGCCGCCTCCACATCAAGATCGTAAACGACCTCCATGTGGTCACTGACAAAACCGATCGGTACCACCACAACCGCAGTGATGGTATCAGCGGCGCCGAGCGCGGCCAGCTGGTCGCCGATGTCCGGGGTGAGCCAGGGGACGCCCGGCGGCCCGCTGCGGCTGACATAGGCGAGATCGTGACGATAACGGTGGCCGGTCCGGGCAGCCACCCGGTCGGCGACCGCGGTGGCCGCCGCCGCGAACTGCCGAGGGTACGCGTCACCGTCCGGGCCGCTGGCCACCGACTGCGCGACGGGGATCGAGTGGGCGACGAAGAGCAGCCGTGTGCTCTCCCGCGCCGGCTCGGGAATCGTCCCAAGCGCGTCAACGACATGGTCGACCATGGGCAGAACGAAGCCGGGATGATCAAAGTAGTGCCTCAGCTTGATCAGTTCTGGGGCGGCCGGGCCGGCCGCGGCCCGAGCGTCGGCGAGATTTTCGCGGTACTGGCGACAGCCGGAGTAGGAGGCGAAGACAGACGTGACGAAGCAGGCCGCCCGCCCGACGCCGTCACGGCGCATCCGCTCAAGAGCGTCACCGAGAAACGGCGACCAGTTGCGATTGCCCCAGTACACGGGCAACGGTGCGAGCTCAGCTTCCAGCGCGGCAAGCAGTGCCCGGTTCTGGTCGTTGATCGGGCTGCGGCCGCCGAACCGCCGGTAGTGCTCGGCGACCTCGGCCAGCCGGTCATCGGGGACACCGCGCCCACGGGTGACGTTGCGCAGGAACGGCATGACGTCCTCGGGCGCCTCCGGCCCGCCGAAGGAGACCAGGAGCAACGCGTCGATCCCGACCGGATCGACCGGCCCTGGGCCGCTTCCGATACGAACACCTGTGATCCCGCTGTCGCCCGACACGCCTCGATCGTCCCCCGCGCACGGTGCGCACCGCATCCCGGGCCTGCTGTGCGACCCCGCTTTCAGCATTTCATCAGGTACGCCGGCCAGCGGGCATGGCTGACGCCGCCAGCCACCCGAACGCCCTGACGACCCTCCCGGGCAGCCCGCCCGGCCGGGTGTGGTTCCAGATGAGCTGTATCGCGGTTCGGCCGGCAACGCAGCCAGGGGCCAGCTGGGTGCGGATCACCCGGATAAAGGCTCCGAAAAAGTTCTAATGCCCCATGCCCAGCCCACCGTCAACCGGGATCAGCGCCCCGGTGATGTAGGAGGCCTGCGGCGAGGCCAGGAACGCCACGAGCGCCGCGACATCCTCCGGTTCGCCCATGCTCCGGGCCGGCACATGAGCGACCATATTATCGCGTTGGGCGTCGGTGAGTGCGTCGGTCATGTCGGTGCGGATCGGGCCGGGAGCCACCACGTTCGAGGTGATACCGCGCGGCGCGAGCTCGCGGGCAAGCGAACGGGACAATCCGATCAGCCCGGCCTTGGACGCGGCATAGTTCGCCTGCCCGGCAGCACCCACCGTCGCGACCACCGACGAAATGAAGATCAGACGGCCGCGCCGCATCCGCAGCATCGGCCGAGCCGCCCGCTTGGCCACGCGGTACGCGCCGAGCAGGTTGGTGTCGATGACGTCCTGGAAGACGTCCTCACTCATGGTCAGCAGAAGCGTGTCGCGGGTGATCCCGGCGTTGGACACCAGCACCTCCACCGGCCCCAGCTCAGCTTCGACCTCGGCGAAGGCCTTGTCGACCGTCTCCGCGCTGGTGACATCGAGCCGAACGCCGTACATCCCCTGCGGGGCGTCTCCCCCGCGGCTGGCCACGACCACCCGGTCACCGGTCGCGGCCAACGCGGCCGCGCATGCGGCACCAATGCCTCGGTTACCCCCGGTTACAAGCGCCACACGCCCTTGAGCCTCCGCCATAGTTCGGATGGTAACCGCCAAACGGCGCGCCCAGTGCTCTTCACCGTTGCCAACACACCGAGCTCCCGCGGCGGTGGCTGCCGCCGGCTGTTTCCCGGCCGCCGCCAGCCCGATCCGCGCCCTGGCCGGTGGCCGTATTCGCGTGGACGATGCGCGAGACGATGCGGCCATGCGCCTGACGATCAGAGTCCACCCCGGATCGGCCCGGACCTCGGTCGGCGGCTTCCACCATGGCGCGACCGACGGCCGGTCCAGCGACAGCGCGCTCGTCGTGCGCGTCACCGCCCCCGCTGTGGACGGCCGGGCGACCGCGGCGGCGCTCGCGGCGCTCGCCACCGCCTTTGGCGTCCGCCGCGGCGAAGTCGTGCTGGTAAAGGGGATGACAAGCCGTATGAAGACCGTCGACATCGGCGGGCGGCCCGAGCCCGAGCTACACGACCGGCTCGCCGAGCTCGCTGTCGGCCCCGCCCGGCCGCCAACGTGAGTCGACACCCCCGACGGCCTCGGCCTCGACCTCGGGCCCGCCCTCGGGCCGGCGGCTGCCGAGCACCGAGCCGGGGCCGGGGCCGGGCCCGAGGTCGAGCCGGGTAACGCCTCCGGCAGGTCAGTCGCCCAGATACGGCAGCGCGAGCTTCGCGCTCGTCCCACCGTCGAGCGGCAGCGCCACACCCGTCACATACGCCGACGCATCCGATGCCAGCCACAACACGGCTTCGGCGATCTCCTCCGCGGTCGCCAGCCGGCCGAGGGGGATCTGCCGTTCGTAGCGGGCGAGCCGGTCGTCTCCACCGATCCGGTCGGTGAACCGCGGGCTCGCGACGGCGCCGGGCACGACGGCGTTCACCCGAACCCCGCTGGAGCCGTACTCGACCGCGGCGGAACGCACCAGCTGTACGACGCCGGCCTTGGCCGTCCCGTAGGGGCCTGTCCCCGGCACCGCGCCCATGCCCGCGCCGGAGGCGGTGACAATGATCGAACCACGCCCGGCCGCCGCCATGACCCGCAGCGCCGAACGGACGCAGTAGAAATTGGCATCAAGGTTGAGTGCGATCTCCGCGCGCCATCGGGCGTCGTCGATGGACGCCAGCGGGCCCTGCGCAAGCCCGGCACCGGCGTTGCTGTGCATGACGTCGAGCCGTCCCCGGCTGGCCACGACATCGTTGACGAGGCTGTCGACAAAGTCCGGCTGGGTGACGTCGCCGGGATACTGCTCGGCGCTACCGCCGTCGGCATGGACCCGCGCGACCGTCTCCTTCGCCCGACCATGATCAAGGTCGTTTACCACGACGTGGGCGCCCCGGGCCGCGAACAGGCGTGCGGTTGCCCGCCCGATCCCCGAACCACCGCCGGTGACGATCGCCGTACGGCCGTCAAGACAGTTGATCATTGTAATCAGCCCTCTCCCATTCCCTGCACCAGCCCGCCCGCCCGTCGCCAACGACGGGACCTGGCGCGCCAGACAATCGACATCCCATCAAGTAGCCAGATAAATTAACTCTAATGAAATCCATGCGGACGGACGGAGACCGGTGATGACGGGGATGCTTGTCGGGCGCAAGGCGCTGATCACCGGCGCCGGGCAGGGGGTCGGCCGGGGCATCGCTCTCGCGGTCGCCGCACAGGGCGCCGCTGTCGCCCTTGTCGGGCGGACCGAGTCAAAACTGCTCGACGTCGCGAAGGAAATCCGTGAGGTCGGCGGCGAGGCGGTGACGATACCCGCCGACGTGACCCGCCCCGAGGACATCGCCCGGAGCGTGACCACGGCGGTCGACAGCCTCGGCGGCCTGAACATCCTCGTCAACAATGCCCAGCAGACCGCGCTCGGCGCGCTCCTTGACATCGACGAGCCCGCTCTCCAGGCCTGCTGGGAATCGGGCACCCTCGCCACCTTCCGGTTGATGCGCGCATCTCACCGGTACCTGCGCAACGGCGGCGTCGTGATCAACCTGGGCAGCTCGACGGCGGTGAACCCGATGCCGGTCGGCCGGGGTGTCTACGCCTCGGTCAAAGCCGCGACCCACACGCTCAGCCGGGTGGCGGCGGCGGAGTGGGGCAAGGACGGGATCCGGGTGCTCACGGTACTGCCCGCGTCCACCAGCCCGGCCGCGGAAGCGTGGGCGCAGGCCCAGCCCGCGGAGTACGCCCGCAGCCTCAGCGCCATCCCGCTGGGCCGGCTCGGCGACCCGCTGCGCGACATCGGAGGCGTCGTGGCCTTCCTGTGCAGCGACGCGGCCGGTTACATAACCGGCACGACCATCGCTCTTGACGGTGGCCAGGCGTTCCTGCGCTGACGCCGCCGGCTCGTCTCGACAGGCGGCACACCGGCCACCGGCGTGCCGCCACGAGCCGCAGCCGCGCGGACCGCCTTCTGGATCACCGCCCGCATCGACCACCGTCCACCAGACAGACCCGGGTCGTGGGCCTCATAGCCGAGATGGGTGGTCATCTCGGCATCGAACGCGGTCTCGAGGAGCAGCTTCGTCAACTTCCTGAGCATCCCGCCCGGCCCGGTCAGCGACACCCCTCGGCCCTTGCCTGCTCGACCAGACGCCGAGTGAGTTCCAGTTCCTCGTCGAGGATCGCAGCGCCGCTCTCGGTACCGGCGACCGCTCGTTCGCCCGCGATGGTCTCCGCTGCTGGATGTGTCGCCATGCTGGTCATCTGGTGCCTCCCCTACCTGCGTCTATACACAGAGCGCGATATGGGAGTTACACCGTTGTTCTTACAGCCCGTTGTTCTTACAGCCCCGGAGGCACCTGGGTTCCATTCCCAGGATCAGACAGGCCGGTTCAGCGTAGCGAAGCTGTCGCAGCGCACCACATGATCTCGCTCCTCGATCCAGTAGGAGCAGCAGACTACCGACCACTCGCCATGCTCAGAGCTCGGTACCGGACCGAACCACAGGTTCGGGAAGCCCGGCTCCCGGCGGACACCCTGATACGGATCATCGATACGGGTGAAGATCCAGGCCAATACGAGCTGGCGTAGCTCGTCAGCCGGCTTCTCCTGATCGGCCCACAGGTCGAACCGCTCCAGGAAGCCGACCAGCTGCCAGGGTGTGGTGTCAGCCACTCTGTCCCAGCCGGGCATGTAGCTCGTTCAGGTCATCGGGCCGGCCCGGGCCGCGCCGCTCGGCCGCGCCGGCCAGCCAGCCAGCGACCGCCGCGGAGTCCAGGACGGGTTCGTCCTCGGCGGTGGCCGGTGCGCCGGCGGTCGCGAAGTACTCCCGCATGGACTGCACGGTAATCGGCGCCGAGTCACCGGGGCGCCGACCCTGGTTCGCCGTGTACCAGGGGAGCTCGCCGTGGCTGAGGATCTCGAGGTCGTGGCCCGTCAGCGCGCCGTACCGGCTGAGCACGTACCCGATGGTGTTCAGTTCGGCCTCGCCGCCGGCGTCGACGCGGCCGGGCGGCCGGGCCGTCCCGTATTTCTCGTCCCGCCACAGCTCAGCCACCACGGGGCCCATGTCCCACGCTGAGATCGCCTCGCTGAACAGCGGTTCGTCGAAGGCCGCGAGATGGTGGCCCTGGCAGTAGTAGAGCAGCTTGTGCAGCTTCTTCGCGCCCAGGCCGGGAAGCCGGGCACGGAGGATGGCTGCCACGTCGCGTGCCGGGATCGGCATGGCGCCTCCTGATCGGTCGTCAAGGATGTCTCTGGCTACTGTAGTTTCAATCCCTCCTGGGAGCGATGAGGACCCTACGGCCGCCAGCCACACCACCCTGTAGGCCGGATGGGCGTTAATGCTCGGCGAGGTCCCGCTCCAGCCGGATCACCTGGAGCTCGCGGGCAGAGGAAGGCGCCCTGCTGCTGGGCGCCGGCTGACGACAACGCGGCCGGGCGGGATGCGGGGAGCCGCGAGCCGGACAGTCCTATCCTCGGTCGCTCTTGTTCGGCTAGGTGCCGATCGCGTGCACACCGCCGTCCACATGAATGATCTCCCCGGTGGTGGCGGGGAACCAGTCCGACAGCAGCGCCACGCAGGCTTGCGCTGTGGGGCCGGTGTCGTGGATGTTCCAGCCCAGTGGCGCACGCTCGTCCCAGACGCTCTCGAACCGCTCGAACCCGGGGATGCTCTTGGCGGCCATCGTGCGCAGCGGCCCCGCCGCGACCAGGTTGACCCGCACCCCGCGAGGTCCAAGATCACGAGCGAGATAGCGGGTGGCGGACTCCAGACCGGCCTTGGCCACCCCCATCCAGTCATAGGACGGCCAGGCCACCGCCGCGTCGAAGTCGAGCCCGACGACCGACACCCGCTCGCTGAACAGCGGCAGGGCTGCCCGGCACAGGGCAGCCAGCGACCAGGTCGAAACCTGTACCGCGGTGGCGACCTCGGCCCAGGGGGCCTCCACGAACGGCTTCCCGCCCAGCACGGATTCGGGTGCGAAGCCGATCGCGTGCAGTACGCCGTCCAGCCCGTCGGTGTGCTCAAGCACCCGGTCGGACAACGCGCTCAGGTGCCCTTCGTCGGTCACGTCCAGCTCGATGACGGGAGCCTCGGCAGGCAGCCGCCTGGCGATCCGCCGGGTCAGCGACAGCCCGCGGCCGAAGCCTGTCAGCACCACCGTCGCGCCCTGTTCCTGGGCGATCCGGGCGACCCCGAACGCGATGGACGCATCGGTCAAGACGCCGGTGACAAGGATGCGCTTACCTACAAGGAGTCCACTCACAGGCGGCATCCTGTCAAACATCACCAGTGCCTGGCGAGACGCCGCACCGACAAATTCACCCGCCGCCAGCCGTGGATCCCGCACGACCGAGCGCCCACAGCATGATCGCTTCGATGACGCTGGCCGGCGTCAACACGGCGTAGGAATTTTCCGGATGACCGTACACAGGGCGTCAACGCCGGCCGCATGTGCCGCCCGCCTGGTCCAGCATGACCGACGGCAGACCAGGGCGGCTGCCGTGAGCTGAAGGAGTGTGCGGTGTCCGGTGCGCCGCGGGGCTGGCAGGTCCGCGCCTGCGGGCGGACGGCATCCGGCTGGCCTTCCGCCGCTGCCCGTGTGACGAGCCCGGTGGCGGCCGGCCACCGGACATCCCCTGCCCGACCGACTCGAAGGCCAGGAGCGCCCATGCGTGACGTTCTGTTCGTGCTTATCACCATCGTGGTCTTCGCGCTGCTCGCGCTGACCGCGAAGGGAGCGGAAAAGCTGTGAACGCGGAAAACATCGTCGGCTTGGTCCTCGCCGCCGCGACCACGGTCTTCCTGGTGGTCGCCATCCTGTTCCCGGAGAGGTTCTAGATGAACACGACGACCGCGGGGCTCGTCTTCGTCGTCGTGCTCGTTGGCGCCCTTGCTCTGTCCTACGGGCCGTTCGGCGACTACATGTACCGCGTCTACACGGGCACCCGGCACCTGCGGGTGGAACGCGGCGTGTACCGGCTGGTGGGGGTGGATCCCGAGGCCGACCAGCGCTGGAGCACCTACCTGCGCAGCGTGCTGGCGTTCTCCGTCGTCGGCGTGCTGTTCCTCTACGCCCTCCTGCGGCTGCAGCATCGGCTGCCGCTCAGCCTCGGTTTCGCGGGGATGGAACCGGGCCAGGCGTTCAACACGGCGGTGAGTTTCGTCACCAACACGAACTGGCAGTCGTACTCCGGTGAGTCGACGCTCGGCCATCTCGCGCAGATGGCCGGTCTCGCCGTACAGAACTTCGTCTCGGCCGCGGTCGGCATGTCGGTCGCGATCGCGCTGGTCCGCGGCCTCACCCGCAAACGGACCGACCAGGTCGGCAACTTCTGGGTCGACCTGACCCGGACCTGCCTGCGCATCCTGCTGCCGGTCGCCGTCGTGGCCGCGGTCGTGCTGATCGCCGGCGGCGTGATCCAGAACCTGCACGGCAGCCGCGCCGTCACCACGCTGGCCGGCGGCACGCAGAGGGTGACCGGCGGCCCGGTGGCCAGCCAGGAGGCCATCAAGGAGTTCGGCACCAACGGCGGCGGTTTCTACAACGTCAACTCCGCGCACCCGTTCGAGAACCCAACGAGCTGGACGAACTGGCTCCAGATCTATCTGCTGCTGCTCATCGGCTTCTCGCTGCCGCGGACGTTCGGCCGGCTGGTCGGCAACACCCGCCAGGGGCTCGCGATCGTAGCGGTGATGGCCAGCCTGCTGATCGCGAGCTTCGCGGTGAACGCGGGCTTCCAGATGGCCCACCACGGCACCGTGCCGGGCGCGGTCGGCGCGGCGGCGGAGGGCACCGAAACCCGGTTCGGGATACCCGACTCGGCCGCATTCGCCAGTAGCACGACGATGACCTCCACTGGGGCGGTCGACTCGTTCCACGACTCCTACACGAGCCTCGGCGGGGCGACACTCCTAGTGAACATGATGCTCGGGGAGATCGCTCCGGGTGGCACCGGGTCGGGGCTGTACGGCATGCTCATCCTGGCCGTGATCACGGTGTTCGTCGCCGGGCTGATGATCGGACGGACGCCTGAGTACCTCGGGAAGAAAATCGGCAGCCGGGAGATCAAGTTCGCCTCCCTCTACATCCTCACCACACCGGCGGTCGCGCTGATCGGCACGGCGGCCGCGATGGCCCGGCCCGGTGAGCGGGCCGGGATGCTCAACGCGGGCGCGCACGGCCTTTCCGAGGTCCTTTACGCTTTCACCTCAGCGGCGAACAACAACGGCTCCGCCTTCGCCGGCATCACCGTGAACACCAACTGGTACAACACGGCGCTGGGCATCGCGATGCTCGCCGGGCGGTTCCTGCCGATGGTGTTCGTTCTCGGCCTGGCCGGGTCGCTGGCCCGCCAGCAGCCGGTGCCGATCTCGGCCGGAACCTTGCCGACCCAACGGCCGCAGTTCGCCGGGATGCTCGCCGGCGTCGCCGTCATCGTCGTCGCGCTCACCTACTTCCCGGCGCTCGCGCTCGGGCCTCTCGCGGAGGGCCTGCACTGATGTCCACCACTGCGATCGGAGCGCCCGTGTCACCGCCTGACATCCCAGCCCACCCGGCGCACCCAGCCCAGCCGGGGCAGCCGGGGCCACCGCGCCAGGTGCGGGGCGGGCTGCTCGACCCGAGACAGCTGTGGCGTTCCGCCCCGGGCGCGCTGCGCAAGCTGAATCCGGCGACGCTCTACCGCAACCCGGTCATGTTCATCGTCGAGATCGGCGCGGTCTTCACCACTGTGCTCGCGATCCGCGACGAGACGGCGTTCGCCTGGCTGATCGTCATCTGGTTGTGGCTGACCACGCTGTTCGCCAACCTCGCCGAGGCGGTCGCCGAAGGCCGCGGGAAGGCACAGGCCGAAGCGTTGCGGCGGACGAAGACCGACACCCTCGCCCGGCGCCTGACGCCCGCGGGCGGCGAGGAACAGGTGCCCGCACCGCGGCTACGCCAAGGTGACCGGGTCGTCGTCGAAGCGGGCGAGTTCATCCCCGGTGACGGAGACGTCGTCGAGGGCATCGCCAGCGTGGACGAGTCGGCGATCACCGGCGAGTCCGCGCCGGTGATCCGCGAGGCGGGCGGCGACCGCTCGTCGGTGACCGGCGGCACCCGGGTGCTGTCCGACCGCATCGTCGTGGAGATCACCCAGAAGCCGGGAGAGAGCTTCATCGACCGGATGATCGCGCTGGTGGAAGGCGCGAACCGGCAGAAGACCCCGAACGAGATCGCGCTGAACATCCTGCTGGCCTCGTTGACGATCGTCTTCGTGCTCGCGGTCGCGACACTGCAGCCGCTGGCGATCTTCTCGAAAGCACAGCAGCCCGGTATCCCCGACACCTCGGCGCTGGGCGGCAACGGGGTGACCGGCATCGTGCTGGTGTCGCTGCTGGTCTGCCTGATCCCCACCACGATCGGTGCGCTGCTGTCGGCGATCGGCATCGCCGGCATGGACCGGCTGGTGCAACGCAACGTGCTGGCGATGAGCGGCCGGGCCGTGGAAGCCGCCGGTGATGTCAACACCCTGCTGCTGGACAAAACCGGGACGATCACAATCGGCAACCGGGAGGCACGCGAGTTCCTCCCGGTCGGCGGCACCGATGAGCACGAGCTGGCCAGGGCCGCGCAGCTGTCCTCGCTGGCCGACGAGACGCCCGAGGGCCGCTCCATCGTCATCTACGCCAAGAACACCTACGGCCTGCGGGAACGCGCCCCCGGCGAGTTGACCCACGCACGGTTCGTCGCGTTCACCGCGCAGACCCGGATGTCGGGGGTGGACCTCGGCGGCAGCGCCGGGGGCCAGCCGGCGAGCGAGGTCCGCAAGGGCGCGGCCAGCTCCGTCATGGCCTGGGTCACCGAACGCGGCGGGACGATCCCGCCGGACGCCGGTGAGCTGGTGGACGGCATCTCCGCCTCCGGCGGCACCCCGCTGCTGGTCGCCGAGGCCACGGACGGGGCTGCTCGGGTCCTCGGCATCGTCGCCCTGCGCGACATCGTCAAGCAGGGCATGCGGGAGCGGTTCGACGAGATGCGGCGGATGGGCATCCGGACAGTAATGATCACCGGTGACAACCCGCTGACCGCCCGCTCCATCGCCGAGGAGGCCGGGGTCGACGACTTCCTCGCCGAGGCGACCCCCGAGGACAAGCTCGCGCTGATCCGGCGGGAGCAGGAGGGTGGCAAGCTGGTCGCGATGACCGGCGACGGGACCAACGACGCTCCCGCGCTGGCCCAGGCCGACGTCGGCGTCGCCATGAACTCCGGCACGTCGGCGGCGAAGGAAGCCGGCAACATGGTTGACCTCGATTCCAACCCGACGAAGCTCATCGAGATCGTCGAAATCGGCAAGCAGCTCCTCATCACCCGCGGGGCGTTGACCACGTTCTCCATCGCCAACGACGTCGCCAAGTACTTCGCGATCATCCCGGCGATATTCGCCGCGGTGTACCCGGGCCTGGACACACTCAACATCATGCGGCTGCACAGCCCGCAGTCGGCGATCCTGTCCGCGGTCATCTTCAACGCTCTGGTCATCATCGCGCTGATCCCGCTCGCCCTGCGCGGGGTGCGCTATCGGCCGGCGAGCGCCTCGCGGATGCTGCGCCGTAACCTCTGCCTCTATGGTCTCGGCGGGCTGATCGTTCCGTTCATCGGCATCAAGCTCATCGATCTGGCCATCCAGTTCATCCCCGGAGCCCGGTGACTGTCATGTTCTCTCGCGTCCCTGTCTGGATCCGCCAGCACCTTGCCGCGCTACGGGCGATACTCGTCTTCACCATCCTGCTCGGCTTGGGCTACCCGCTGCTGGTTCTCGCCATCGCCCAGCTCCCCGGCCTGAAGGACAAGGCCGACGGCTCGTTCGTCCGCGATGCCAGGGGCACCGTGGCCGGCTCGAGCCTGATCGGCCAGTCGTTCACCGACGACAAGGGCAACCCGATCACGAAGTACTTCCAGAGCCGGCCGTCGGCGGCCGGCGGCGGCTACGACCCGACCGCGACCAGCGCGAGCAACCTGGGCCCGGAAAGCATCGTCGACACCCTGGCGGACCCGAACGTGACCGACGATTCCGGCAAGCAGAGCCTGCTCACCCAGGTCTGTGCCCGCAGCGCCGCGATCGGCACGCTCGAGGGCGTCGACGGGTCGCGGCCGAACTGCACGCCTGGCGGCGTCGGGGCCGTCCTGTCGGTGTTCTACGACCAGCCCGGCTACCAGGGCGCTGTCACCCGCGTGGTCAGTGTCAACGAGGAGTGCCCGGCTGCTCCGTTCATCACGAGTTTCGCCGGGATGAAGGTCGAGTGCCACACCTTCGGTGACGATGTCTCCGCCGGCAAGCTGGTCGTCGTGCGTGGCGACGCACCCGCCACACCGGCGGTGCCTGCCGACGCGGTCACCGCCAGTGGCAGTGGGCTTGACCCCGATATCTCCCCCGCCTATGCCCGCCTGCAGGTCAACCGGGTGGCGAGGGCCCGTGGCCTCGATCCGGCCGTTGTCCGCGCGCTGGTCGACGACCACGTCCACGGCCGGGCGGTGGGCTTCCTGGGTGAGCCCACCGTCAACGTCCTCAACCTGAACAGGGCGCTGGAGCGGCTGCGCTGAAGCAGACTGCACAGTAGTCGCCAGCTGACAGCGGCCAGGTGACAGGGGCCAGCCTGGGGAACCGCGCACCCGCTCATCCGCGCCTGGCCCGCTGGCGCGGATGAGCGGCCCGCGCCGAGGAACGGAGTCGGATATGCCCGGTCATGGTTCGGTCGGCGGAGCTGCCGACAAGGGGCGCGCGGCTCCGGCCAGCACCAGCCCCGCCGCGGGGGCCGCGCATCCGGCGCGCCGGCCATGAGCCGGGTCCTTGTCGTCGACGACGAGCCGCAGCTCGTGCGTGCCCTGCGCATCAACCTGCATGCGCGCGGCTACGAGGTGCAGACCGCCGAGGACGGACGGCAGGCGCTCCGCCGCGCGGGCTCTTACCAGCCCGACATCATCCTGCTCGACCTGGGCCTGCCGGACCTTGATGGCGTTGAGATCATCCGCGGGGTTCGCGGCTGGAGCACGGTCCCGATCATCGTGCTGTCAGGCCGGGTCGGCAGCAGCGACAAGGTCGCGGCGCTCGACGCCGGGGCCGACGACTACGTCACCAAACCATTCGACATCGACGAATTGTTAGCACGCCTGCGCGCGGTGTCACGCCGTACGCCGGGCGGCGAGGACCTGGAACCGATCATCATCGGCAACTGCCAGATCGACCTCGCCGCCCATACGGTCACCTGTGCTGTGCCCGCGGCGAGGGCCGCCCGCGGCCCGGCCGTGCCGGCTGGGGCGGGCCGCGACATCCGGCTCACCCCGACCGAGTGGGCGCTGCTGGAGGTCCTGCTACGCCACCCGGGCAAACTGGTCAGCCAACGCCAGCTCCTCACCACGGTGTGGGGACCATCCACTCCAGACAGCCATTACCTGCGCGAATACATGGCCCGGCTCCGGCGCAAGCTGGAGCCCGACCCATCGCGCCCCCGCCACCTGCTCACCGAACCGGGCATGGGCTGCCGCTTCCGGCCATAAGAGGCTCCGGCGACAGGGGCGTGGATCAAGGAGCGGGGCTGGGGTGCGTGCATCGCGAGGCGGTGGAGGGAGCCACCGGAGGTGGTGGGCGGCGACCGACGGCAACGCGGCCAGGTGCGTGCCCAGCCCCGCGTCTTCCGGTGCCGCTGGCTGGGTACCGTGGCGAGAACGTGCCCGGACCGACGCCGGACGCCGACCGTTATTGATACCGGCACGATCCGTGGGAAGGCGGTGCCACGGTGTTGAACAGGGGTGTTCGCCTCGTCCGCCGGATCGCGGTGACCACGGCCGGGGTGAGCGTGCTCGGGGTGGGCGTCGCGCTGCTCGCCCTGCCCGGCCCGGGGTTCCTCGTCATCGCGCTGGGGTTCTTCATCCTGAGTCTGGAGTACGAATGGGCCCGCCGGCGGTTCGACAAGGCCCGGAAAAAGGCCGCCGACCTTGCTGACCAGGCCGCGGCGGCAATGTGGTCAGCCGCCTTCACGATCGTGTTCGGGCTTGGCATGGTTGCCGCCGGTATCGTGTGGATCACGGTGAAAGGGCTGCCCTTCTCCTCCGCGTGGACGGGAGGCAGCCTCATTTTCGGTGGCCTGGTGATTCTCGCCACGATGCTGGTGAGTCTGTGGCAGGCCAGACAGGCGCGCAACGCCGGCCGGCTGACCCCGGCGCAGCTGCTCGACCGGGCGGAGGAACACCAACGCCGCGAGCGGGCGTCGGCCGTCTCTCCCTCCACCGCTGGAGGTTCCCAACCAGGTGAGCCACCGCCTGCCTGAGA
>NZ_CAKJTR010000088.1:15928-20460 GCF_917627355.1 Protofrankia sp. Cj3
GCGTGTGTGAGAACCCCCAGCACGATGGGCTTGTCGAAAGCATCGCGGCGTGGCTGGCCGACCGGCTGCCTGCCGGCCGCGATGGTCAGCGGGGCTTGGCTTCGCCGCCGCGCTCAATAATCCGCGGCGTGCGGCCCACAGCGATGGGCGTGCAAACACACTGCCAGGCAGAGCGTTTCTGCTGGAAGTGCATTGCACCGAAGGTGCAGGGATGGCATCCTTCTCTCAGCGGACCGGAACGCACCTCAGCCAGCCGGGGGAGTTCATACCAACTACGCGAAGATGAGGGGTGGCGCGTATCGCTCGTGACAGGCGCACTGAGGCGTTCCGGTCCCGAGTCCTGGTGACCCACACCGCCGGACCCCGCACCCGCTCGACGGCGAGCACATTGCCGTCACGCGCGCGGCCACACGTCGCCACACCCTGCGCTAGGAATCCACCGCCCGATCTGCGCAAGATGGAGTAGCGCTGGTCTCCAGAGGATTCCCTGTTTGGCCTACAGTTTCTGGATCTCTAGCGGAGAGAACGACTGGCCCCTGACCACCACTTCCAACTTACTAAGGTTCCCCGCATGATTCCAGTCCGAGATTCAAGCATCGACGAAACTGCGGCCAGGCTGCGGGCCGCCATGGTAGATGAACTCCGCGCATCGGACAACGGGATCGCGACGGAGGCTGTGGCCGCCTCCGTCGCGACGGTACCCCGACACCTGTTCGCCCCCGGGGAGTCGCTGGAGGCGGCGTACGCCGCCAACAAAGCACTGGTGATCAAACGTGACCAAAACGGAAGGGCGATTAGCTCCCTGTCGGCCACCCATATTCAGGCGGTCATGTTGGAGCAGGCCGAAATCGAGCCCGGCATGCGGATTCTGGAGGTCGGTTCGGGCGGCTACAACGCCGCCCTGATCCAGGAACTTGTCGGCGATCGTGGGTCGGTTACTTCGGTCGATATCGATCAAGAAATTGTTGTACGGGCGCGCGCCTGCCTCGATAAGGCGGGTTATGGCCATGTTGAGGTGGTGGTGGCTGACGCTGAGGCCGGTGTAGCCGAGAGATCCCCCTATGATCGGATCATCGTCACAGCTGGGGCCTACGACCTCCCACCCGCATGGCTGGATCAGCTGTCCGATCGTGGCAGAATCGTCGTGCCGCTACGGATCAGAGGGCTGACGCGTTCTATCGCATTCGACCGGATCAGCACGGACGGAAAGGCGAGCCTGATCAGCCGTGGCTATCGTCTGTGCGGCTTTGTTCCCATGCAGGGCGTTGGCTCGCGCCGCGAGCAAGTGGTTCCGTTGACCGACGATGCCGCGCTGCGTGTCGACGACGGGTTGTGGGATTACGACGTAGAGGCACTGCGGCAGGCACTGGACTCTCCACGGCTGGAACGTTGGTCGGGAGCTCCTTTCGACCTGCCTGATGAACTGGAGCTTTTCCTCGTCACCAACGTGTCGCAGGCCGCAATGCTGCATGTGGATGATAAACTCGTCAAGAGTGGCCAGTTCGCTCCCTCAACAGCTAGAGGCGTACCCACCCTGATAGACAACGGTAGCTTCGCCTACCGCACAAAGCGTGCGAATGAGAAAACTGGCGGATTCGAGAGTGGCGTATTCGCCCACGGTCCCGATGCCGAGGGCGTGGCCGAGCAATATATCGAGCTACTTCGCCGGTGGGCGCGAGACCACCGGCGCCGCAGCGCCGCGCGCATCCAATACTTCCCGAAGGAATCTGACATGCCTGCACAGTTCGTGGGTCTCATCCCGAAACGGCACGGCGCTGTTGAAGTGACCTGGCCATAGACTTCCGGACTCCCGGTCGAATGTCGCCGGGAGTCCGGAAAACGCAACACCACCACGAAGGAGGGTCTGCATGTCCATCCAGTTCGACGATCCAGTACCGGCTGGAGTCCCGCAAGCGGGACCGGGTCAAGAGGGAGCGGGTCAAGAGGAGGACTTCACAGAATGGGACCTGGACATCTCAATCGTCGAGTCCGGGCCGGCCGCTGACCGGCTCATCCGGATGACCGACGACGGCTGCGGCAAGACGTGCGAGTCGGCCTGTACGACCACCTGCCCGTAGCGGGTGCCACCCGCGCCTCGACGGCTGAAGTACGCGGCGTCCGTCCGGGCGCACCCCACCTGGACGGACGCCGCCCCACCATCGGGAGTGGCCGGTGTATCAGCATCTCGATTCCCTGGTGGTGCGCGCTTCCGTCGGCCGGCTAGTGGATGTGGCCAGCGGGCAATGGCCCGACCTGGTGGAACAGACGGACACGCCAGGCTCTATGCGTCCATGGTTGCGACGCACGATGCAAAATCCCGCCTTCACGATGGCGCTTGAACAAGCCAGCCCGGTCCTAGCCCGTCGTGTTCGCGACATCTGTGATGGACGACAGGTGTCCGAACCCGATGCGGGCCGCGCGGTGCTCTCCGTGATGCGCTACCTGCTTCGCGCGTCGGGGCGCGCCACGCCATTCGGCCTGTTCGCGGGCGTTGCACCAGCTCGAGTCGCCGACCGTACGTCGGCGCGTATAGGCGCGGGGCACCGCGCTGTTGCCCGGGTCGACGCCGTATGGCTTACGGCGCTGATCGAGCGTTTGGAAGCCGACCCGGCAATCTGGCCGCACCTGAAAGCGATGGCCAACAACCTCGTGTTCGAGCGTGATGGCTATCTCGCGTTGGAGCACCGCCCGAGCGGCGACGAGGCTGGTCCGCCGATGCACGTCCAGGTGCGCGCGACAGAACCGGTTAGGGCCGCGATGAGCATGGCGAGCCGCCCGATCCGGCTCGGGGATCTCACCGTCAGGCTAAGAGCCGATTCCCCGCTTGTCCCGGCCGGCATCGTCGATGCACTCATTGCGGATCTGGTAGCGCAGCGCCTCCTGCTCACAGAGCTGCGTCCCGCGATGACGGCAACCAACCCTCTTGATCATTTGATACGTGTTCTGCAAACAATGGTGGAAACCGAGCCTGCCAAGATCACCCTCCGTTTGGAAGAGATCGTCGAAAGGCTGCGGACGCATGACGGCGCGCCCAGCTGGGCCAGTGCGAGCACACATCGCGCGCGTCTTATCGAAGCGATGGCGGACATCCACCCAACAGCGGAGCTGGCGCTCGGGGTAGACCTACGGATGGACTGGGATCTGGCCGTGCCTCACTCCGTGGTAAACGAGGCGGCGACGGCAGCGGGCGTCTTGGTGCGCTTGGCTCGACGCTCCACGCTTAGCCCCGGTTGGGATGCCTGGCATGGTCGTTTCCTCGAACGGTACGGCCCACATGCCTTAGTCCCCGTACTCGACGTGGTCGACGCGGAGATCGGGCTAGGGTATCCGGCCGGTTACGTTGGAGTCAATGCTCCCGCGGGCGCCGCGCTGACCAATCGGGACGTGAAACTGCTGGCGGTGGCGCAGAGAGCCGCGCTGCGCCGAGAGCGGGAAGTGTTGCTGGACGAAATAATGATCAACGAATTAACGGTCATCGACCGGTCCGCCCGCATCCAGCCCACCACCGAACTCACCGTGCGCATCCACGCGGCAAGCGCATCTTCAGTAGACCGGGGGGAGTTCACCCTTGCGGTGGTTGGGGTGTCGCGGACAGCCGGCACAACGACCGGGCGTTTCCTGGACTTGTTCGACGACGCGGATCGTCGACGCATGTCCGCGCTCTACGCGAGCCTTCCCACCGTGAACCATGGCGCGCTCGTCGTCCAGATCTCGGCACCCACGCGATACCCGGTCACCGACACCGTGGCACGGGCCCCGCACGTGACGGGACATCTGCTCTCACTAGGCGAGTACCACGACGGCCGGGGCGTTGAGAGCGAGAACCGGATCACGCTCGACGACATCGCGGTCACAGCGGACGTGCACGGGATCTACCTGCTCTCCCTATCCCGGCGCCAACTGGTGGAACCGGTGGTGCTCAACGCTGTGGAGCCAGTTCGCCGCGCGCAACCGCTGGTGCGGTTCCTTGCCGAAGCCACGGGCGCGCTGAGTGTTCCCTGCACCCCCTTCGACTGGGGCGCCGCAGCCAGGCTGCCCTTCCTGCCGGCGCTGCGGTATGGGCGCACGATCCTCTCCCCGGCGCGGTGGCTCCTCGAGGCTGCCGATCTACCCCCCGCTCCGGCCGGCTGGCAGGAGTGGGATCGCGCACTGGCCAGGTGGCGGGAGCTGATAGCACTCCCAGCAGCCGTCTACCTTGGCGAAGGTGACCAACGCATCGGCCTAGACCTGTCTGAGCCGGCCCACCGAGTGCTGCTGCGCTCCCAGCTTGACCGCGCCGGCACCGTCCTGCTGCGCGCCGCCCCCGAACCCGAAGCAGCGGGTTGGACCGATGGGCACGCTCACGAAATCGTCATCCCCCTAGTCGCTGCCGCCCCACCGCCGCCGACGACGCCCCGAGCACGGGAAACACACCTCGTCGGCCGCGATGAAGGAGATCTTCCCTGCTGCGGCTCGCGGTTCTCGATCAAGCTCTACGCCAGACCCGCCTCCCAGGACAGCATCATCGTCCGTCATATGCCGCACCTGCTGAA
>NZ_CAKJTR010000089.1:0-625 GCF_917627355.1 Protofrankia sp. Cj3
CTCACGGCGCACCGGCGCGGCGTCACGCCGGGTACGTCTGTCACTGATCATCCCTAGAGGGATTGAAACCGTCCGCGAACGCAGCGTCCCGCCAGGATGCGCCGCGCGTCACTGATCATCCCTAGAGGGATTGAAACTGAACGCTTCGAATTCCTCCGGGGTAGCCCTGGCGAGTCACTGATCATCCCTAGAGGGATTGAAACGCCTCCCGGCAATCGCACGCCAAGTGGTGGCTGGCGTCACTGATCATCCCTAGAGGGATTGAAACACATCTTCGGCCGGGACCCTGTCCGCGATCATCCGGGGTCACTGATCATCCCTAGAGGGATTGAAACGCACACGGTTGTCGTATGACGATCTTTATCAGCAGGTCACTGATCATCCCTAGAGGGATTGAAACGCGTCTTCATCACCGGAGGAAGTGCCCCACGCCGGTCACTGATCATCCCTAGAGGGATTGAAACGGGAATACCACGCTCATCCGCAGGCAGACCGTCAGTCACTGATCATCCCTAGAGGGATTGAAACCCCGCCTGGCCGACACCGACCGCCCGGGACTCGACCGTCACTGATCATCCCTAGAGGGATTGAAACTCCGCACCGCCGGCAGCGGTGAGGGGGCGGT
>NZ_CAKJTR010000089.1:1000-1521 GCF_917627355.1 Protofrankia sp. Cj3
GTCACTGATCATCCCTAGAGGGATTGAAACGACACTGCCGCGCCGTCGCCGACCATCCCCGCGACCAGACAGCCGATCTTCAGATCGGCGTGCATACCCGACGGATCGGCCGGCCGGACATGTTCGGCGATCAACTCGGGCAGGCCGGCGCGTTCGGCCAGCCGCATGATCGGGACGAGCCCGGCGCACGCGAGCAGGTCAGGGTCGTCGAACCGGGCGTGCGTCCGCGACGCCGCATGCAACAATCGCACCGTGAAAGTGCCCTTTCGATCTGATGGACGGAAACGTAGAGAACTCCCGTCTTCCCAGGTCAGAGGGCACTTTCGTGCTTAAACATGCCGTTAGGGCCTCATCTGGGACGGTGCGTCCAGGCTAAGAGCGCCCGGCAATAGGGGTGTGGGTCAAGGAGCGGGGCTGGGGTGCGTGCATCGCGAGGCGGCGGAGGGAGCCACCCTGTGTTGGGCGTCGACCGGCGAGCCGGACAGTCCTCTTGCCGGAGCCGCTCAACGTGCGGATCCAGC
>NZ_CAKJTR010000089.1:1695-3613 GCF_917627355.1 Protofrankia sp. Cj3
TGGTGGGCGCGGCAGGGATCGAACCTGCGACCACTCGCTTGTAAGGCGAGCGCTCTCCCGCTGAGCTACGCGCCCTAGCCCCTCGTAAGGGTACGCAACATCGCCCTCCCGTGGGGAACCGGTGCCGCATCAGTTTGCCACGAGCCCCGACGCCGCCAGCCACCTGGTCGGGAACAGGGGCAGGGGCAGAGCGCGGACGGGCGGCCGCGGTTATGTCACGGCACGGCCCAGCACCCGCGCGAGCGCGGCCCCGATCTCGTCGCTGAGGTCGGGAGACACGGGCATGGCCTGCCTACCGGCGCTCCCCCGCGGCAGCTGGGGGCTGGCAGCCGAAAGGCCCTCGCTAGCCGACACCGGTGAGCTCTCCCGGCCGCAGTCCCGGCACGAGACCGCGCCAAGGGCCTTGGCCAGCTGGGTGGAGCCGCAGCCATCGCACCGGTCAAGAACCTCCGACCATCCCGTCACCTGCTGGCATGGCGGGCAGAACAGAACCTGTTCACCGTCGACCACCGCCCGTCGCCATGGGCTGGACCCGCGCGCGGGATCGGTCTGACGGACGTGACAACGAAAACACGGCATCGCGCGACTACTAACTCCCTCAAGGCCGCCGGGCACGGATTCATGATCGCACACCCGGCGGCCGGCCAGCTCCCTCAGGACCACCAGTGACATACCGGATGATGCTTGCGGTCTGGCACCTGGCAGGTTGACGGGACGATCGAGGCAGGCTACAGGGCCGCGAGCGCCTTCAGATACTCGGCATGGTCGCGTGCTTCGCCAGGCCCGTTGACAACCCTCCAGCGCACGATGCCCTCTTTGTCGATGACGAAGGTCGCCCGCACCGCGAAGCCCTTGCTCTCCTCCAGAACGCCGTAACTGCGCGCAACCTCGCCGTGCGGCCAGAAGTCCGCGAGCAGCGGGAAATCATAGCCCTCGCGGTCAGCCCACACCTTGTGAGCGTAAGGCGAGTCGACGGAGATGGCGAGCAGCTGCACATCGTCGTTCTGGAACGACGAGAGATCGTCACGGACCGCGCAGAGCTCGCCCTGGCAGATGCCGGTAAAAGTAAGCGGGTAAAACAAAAGAACAACGTTACGACGTCCATGGAACTCCGAGAGCACAACCTCCTCGTTATTTTGATCACGCAAAGTGAAATCTGGGGCAGCGGTGCCCACCTCTACGGCCACTGGGCAATCCTCTCGACAGCGGACGGTGTCCCGTCAGGAAAGGGCGGTCGACCACGCGCACCCAGCATGCCACCTGATCAACCTTGACATCCGCCACGGCAGGCCGAAGGTGTGCGCCGGCCAGGTAACCATGCGGAAGGGACGCGTCCGAAGTCTCACCTGCGAATATCACAACCAGTAATATTTGCCCTGTTGCGTCGCTCCGGGTAAAAATCCGCTACCTCGGTCGCTTCGTCGACCATCGGACTGGACGCGGCCGAAGCCGCCACGCCCTAGACCATCTGTGATGACCATGCATGACTTAGAGCGCCCGGCAATAGGGGTGTGGATCAAGGAGCGGGGCTGGGGTGCGTGCATCGCGAGGCGGCAGAGGCAGCCGCCGGAGGTGTCGGGTGGCGACCGACGAGCCGGGGTACCCGTGCATCCCGCGGCGATGGACGGGCAGCGATGACGCGAGGTGCGTGCCCTGGCCCCGCGACGCCGCGTCTCCTATGGCCGGTCGCTCTTACTGGGGCACTACTGTGATCAGTTGCGACCGGGCGGCCGACCGTACACCGAGCGGTACACGGAACAGGGGAACGCGGTGACCGACCAGAACCTCAGTCCGTACGGTCAGCTCCACGGGGACCAGCAGCCATGCGGGCCGCGGCGCGTCGATGAGCACGACCAGCCCCGCCGCCCGCGTCCACCGGGCGACAGGCCCGAACGCGACGGCCGGCTCACCAGCGTGT
>NZ_CAKJTR010000089.1:4227-17674 GCF_917627355.1 Protofrankia sp. Cj3
GCCCCAGCCCGGCGGGCCGCCGGTCCCCGGCCGCGCGAACCCGGGTTCGACAACACCCGCTCCCAGCGGCTACCCGCAGCCGGCAGACACCGGCATCTACGGCAAACGCCGCAGCCCCTTCGCCGTCTGGCTCGGCCTTCCTCTCATCACTCTTGGTATATACAGCATCATCTGGATCTATAAGATCACCAGAGAGCTCAACGAGTACGACCAACGAAACGTGATCGATCCGATCCGTCCGGTGCTTGCGGTGACGCTCGGCGTCTTCCTCATCTTTCCACCGTTCGTCACTATCTGGCGACTGTGTGCGCACGTACGCCAAGCACAACAAGCGGCGGGTCTGCCCCCGCTACGAACCGGAGCCGCGTTCACCGTCTTTCTTCTCGGTTGTGGCCCGCTGAACCTGCAAGGTGAGATCAACCGCATCTGGGACCGCTACCCGGGCGCGGTCGAGGGGCAGCAGGTCCCCCTGCCCGCCCGGCCTTGATACACCCACCCACAGCCGGCCCCGCTCACCGGCCGCCGCTGCCCAACGGGCGGCCCGTACCCCCGGTCGCCACCGGATCTGGCCGGCGACCGGGGTCCCAAGGGACACCAGGAACCTGTTTCAGATCTTCTGTCCGGGCGATCCACGCCCAGCCGGCACCCGGCTTCGTTGTCGGCCACACCGATACGGCTCATCCGGTATCGGTTCGGCCTTCCTCCGTGCCAGGAACCACCTGGACGCGGCTCGCGGTCCGAACACAAGATTCACAACGGGCTCTAACGATGCCGGATCCGTTGGGACTTCGGTGCGGCCAGACGCATTCCGGCCCATTCCGCGGCAACGCTCACGGTGCTGGTCTGCACCAAGCCAACGGTCGGTACCGCCTCCAGGACGTCACTGGGTTCGACATGCCCCTGTCTGCCGGCCTTCGGCGTCAGAAGCCAGATCACCCCAGCCTCGGACAGCTGGCGGCGCGCGTCGATGAGCGCCTCCACGAGGTCGCCGTCGTCGTCCCGCCACCACAGCAGTACAACGTCGACCACATCGTCGGAGTCCTCCGGGACGAGTTCCGTTCCGCTGACAGAGGTGACGGCACCTAGAAGATCATGGGCGATGTCATCGTCTTCGTTAAGCGACTGAACCAGTACCCCTGGCGTGATACCCAGACGTTCCGCACGCCGCTGACCCTCGGCGTTCGCCGCGGTCGGACTCACCCTCAACAACCTCCTGCTCGTGTCAGCAGCACACGGACACGCTGTCCGCGTGCAACGGCTGGGCCGCGCGGTGGACTTTCGATCCACCTACCGCCCGCATCGCCGTAGACCTAGTCCACCGGAGCACCCCCGGGCAGCGCAAGTGCCACGCCGGTAGTTGTGGACAAAGGTGCCGCTCGCGCCCTCTCATCCGGACAGGAACGAGAGCCGAACCGTGCGTTCGGGATTGTCCACGTTGAGATCAACCAATGCGATGGACTGCCATGTCCCGAGCAGCAGATGACCATCGAGAACCGGGACGGTCAACGATGGTGCGATCAACGCGGGCAATACGTGTGACCTTCCGTGACCATTCGACCCGTGCGCGTGATACCATTTATAATCAACTGGCAGCAGGCCCGCAAGTGCGGCGAGAAGATCCGCGTCGCTGCCCGACCCGAGCTCAAGGATCGCGAGTCCGGCAGTCGCATGCGGGACGAACACGGACAGTAGACCGCTCCCGCGACCGGTCACGAATCGTCGTGCCGCGGCTGTGAGATCACAAACACATTCCTCGTCGCCGGTGCGCACCGACAGCGTCGTCGTCTCCATGAATCCCCTTCGCCCCCGCCGCCATCCGTCGTCGTCGTCAGCCATTGTCCCCAGCGGTTTCACAAATCCGGCGCACCGGTGACAGGCCGATCGGCCGGTGGCGCCGGGCCGGCCGCGGCGGGCCGCCAGCCCGCCTCCCTACCGACAGGTAACCAGGGGCGCGCGTGACGAGACGGCCCGCACAGAGCACGATGGAAGGGGACCTACTCGCGACCAAACATGCGAACAACGACCAAGTGACGACAGGGAGAACGCGTGGCGAAGGACAGCGGCAGGAGGTTTTCGGTCATCACCGATGGCCTTCCCAGCCAGTTGCCGGACATCGACCCGTCCGAAACCAGCGAATGGCTGGATTCCCTGGACTCAGTGATCGACGAGCAGGGCCGCGGTCGGGCAAGATTCCTCATGCTCAAGCTGCTGGAGCGGGCCCGGGAGAAGGCCGTCGGTGTGCCTGGGCTCACCAGCACCGACTTCATCAACACCATTCCGCCGGAACGGGAGCCGTGGTTTCCGGGCGACGAGCACATCGAACGGCGCATACGCGCGTATATTCGATGGAACGCGGCAATCATGGTAAGCCGGGCAAATCGGCCCGAATATGGCGTTGGCGGTCATATCGCCACCTATGCCTCAAGCGCCGCACTCTACGAGGTCGGATTCAACCACTTCTTCCGCGGTAAGGACAACCTGACCGCGGGGCCGGGCGGCGACTCCGGCGACCAGATCTTCGTCCAGGGCCACGCCTCGCCAGGAATCTACGCCAGAGCCTTTCTTGAGGGCCGGCTGACCGCCGGCTCTCTTGACGCGTTCCGCCGCGAGAGCGAGGCGGGTGGGCTTTCGTCATACCCACACCCACGTCTGATGCCCGACTTCTGGGAGTTCCCGACGGTCTCGATGGGCCTCGGACCGATCCATGCCATCTATCAGGCCCGGTTCAACCGGTACCTGCTGAACCGGCGAATCAAGGACACCTCGCGCAGCCGGGTATGGGCCTTCCTCGGCGACGGCGAGATGGACGAGCCCGAATCAATCGGCGCCCTCGGCATCGCGGCCCGGGAGGAACTCGATAATCTGATCTTCGTCGTGAACTGCAATCTGCAGCGTCTTGACGGCCCGGTACGCGGCAACGGCAAAATCATGCAGGAGCTGGAATCCCTGTTCCGCGGTGCCGGCTGGAACGTCATCAAGGTGGTCTGGGGGCGCGACTGGGACCCCCTGCTCGCCCAGGACACCGACGGGGTCCTGGTGCACCGCATGAACACGACGCCGGACGGTCAGTTCCAGACTTACACGACGTCGTCTGGAGCCTACATCCGGGAGCACTTCTTCGGGGCGGACGCCCGGCTGCGCCGCATGGTCAAGGACCTTTCCGACGACGACCTGCGCAAACTTTCACGCGGCGGTCACGATTACCGCAAGCTCTATGCCGCCTACAAGGCCGCGACCGAGCATGCCGGCCAGCCCACGGTCATCCTCGCCCACACCATCAAAGGCTGGACGCTGGGCAAGGACTTCGAGGCCCGTAATGCCACGCACCAGATGAAAAAGCTCAGCAAGGGCGAGCTGAAGGAGTTCCGCGACCGCCTCTACCTGGAAATTCCCGACGCCGATCTCGAGCTGGACCTGCCCCCGTACTTCCATCCCGGCCCGGATTCGGACGAGATCCAGTACATGCGGGAGCGACGGGCCGCCCTCGACGGTTCGCTCCCCCGGCGGGTCGTGCTGGCGCGGCCCCTTCCCCAGCCGCCGAAATCAATCTTTGATGATCTACGGCGGGGCTCGGGCAAACAGCCGGTGGCGACCACCATGGCCTTCGTCCGCCTGTTCAAGGATCTACTGAAGACGAAGGAGATAGGCGCCCACTTCGTCCCGATCATCCCGGACGAAGCCCGTACCTTCGGTATGGATGCCATGTTCCCGACCGCCAAAATATACTCACCGCACGGGCAGCGCTATGAGGCGGTCGACCGCGACCTGCTGCTCTCCTACCAGGAGTCCGAATCCGGCCAGATGCTGCACGAGGGCATCAACGAAGCCGGCTCGATGGGTTCGGTCATAGCCGCGGGCACCGCGTATGCCACCCATGGGGTCCATATGATCCCGGTGTACGTCTTCTACTCGATGTTCGGATTTCAGCGGACCGGCGACCAGATGTGGGCGTTCGGTGACCAGCTCGGCCGCGGGTTCCTGCTCGGTGCCACCGCCGGGCGCACCACTCTCAACGGTGAGGGGCTCCAGCACCAGGACGGCCATTCGCTGCTGCTCGCCTCGACGAACCCGGCCTGTGTGGCCTATGACCCCGCGTTTGCTTTCGAGGTCTCCCACATCGTCCGCGACGGCCTCGACCGCATGTACGGCGAGCGCGACGAAAACGTCTTCTACT
Organism: Protofrankia sp. Cj3; assembly: GCF_917627355.1. NCBI lineage: Bacteria > Bacillati > Actinomycetota > Actinomycetes > Frankiales > Frankiaceae > Protofrankia > Protofrankia sp. Cj3. Next base: position 8,402 of record NZ_CAKJTR010000089.1, read on the forward strand.
ATCTGACCGTCTACAACGAGCCTTTCCCACAGCCGGCCGAACCGGCCGGGATCGACCCGGCACAGATCCTCGCCGGTATGTATCTGTTCCGGCCGTTCGCCGACGCTGGCCTGACCGCTCGGTCGCCGGCGGAGATCGCGTCAGGCGCGGCACCGCATTGCGCACAGCTGCTGGCCAGCGGCACCGGTATGCGGTGGGCGCTGGCGGCCCAGGAACTGCTGGCGAACGATTTCGGCGTGGAAGCGGACGTGTGGTCGGTGACCTCCTGGAACGAGCTGCGCCGGGAGGCTCTCAGCTGCGAGGAACACAATCTGCTGAATCCGGATTCAGTGGAACGCCGGCCATACGCGACCCGTCTCCTGGAGGGGGCGCCCGGACCAGTGATTGCCGTCAGTGACTGGATGCGGGCGGTACCGGATCAGATCTCGCGGTGGATTCCACAGGACTACTCCTCCCTTGGCACCGACGGCTACGGGCGCTCCGACACCCGGGCGGCACTGCGTCGCCACTTCCACGTGGACGCCCAATCGATCACGGTGGCGACGCTGGAGGCGCTGGCGCGCCACGGCTCGGTCAAGACCGCCGTCGTCGAGGACGCGATCCGTCGCTACGGACTGCGTGACTAGTGGTCGCCGGCGGCATCCCGATGCCGGGATGCCGCCGGCGGGTGCCGCTGGGCCCCGGCCGGGTGCTCTCACCGGCCGAGGGTGGCGTGCATCTCCCAGACCAGGATTTCCGCCGGCCCGGCCGAGGCGCTGACCACGAGCCCGTCGCAGCCTCGGATCCGGGCCGCGTCACCAGCGGTGAGATCACCAGAAGTCTCCAACGTAACCGTGCCACGCGCGACGAACAGATGCACCCAGGGCGCGGCCGGCAGCCGCACGCAGCCGGACTCGGGCAGGCGTGCGCCATGCAGGATGGCGTTGTTCTGCCGAATGTCAACCGCCGCCCGCGAACCGCCGCCGCCGGCCACCGCCACCAGGTCACCCGCGGCGAGCGCGTCCGTCACATCCATCTGGGCGTAGCCAGGGGTGATCCCCGCTATGTCCGGAGTCACCCACATCTGGATAAAGCGCACTGTACCGGGATCTCCTGGAACATGTTCCCCCGCTTCGGAGCCCGCCGCCGCGTTCAGTTCCGCGTGCAGGATCCCGGTGCCCGCGCTCATGCGCTGGACGATCCCGGGGCTGATCACACCGCTGCTTCCGGTGGAATCGGTATGCGTGAGCTCACCCTCGAGGACCCAGGTCACGATCTCCATGTCCCGGTGCGCGTGGGTGCTGAAACCGCCACCAGGAGCGATACTGTCGTCGTTGTTGACCAGCAGCAGGCCGAAGTGGGTATTGGCAGGGTCGTAGTGACGACCGAACGCGAACGAGTGGCGCGACTCCAACCATGGCTTTCGGGTGACGGCCCGGCTGTCCGAGCGCCTGACGGCAATCGCCGTTCCTCGCGACATCGAGATATCAGTCACAGTCCCGTCCTACCCTTTCTTGTCACTCATCTATACCTGTCCGCTACCATTGGTGCAGCTACTCTCAGCTCGCGAGTTGTCGTAGAGTGCGTCCCACGCGGATGCCCCCAGACCATGGTCCAACGTATTCGTCCTCACCTCGCGGTCAGGACGGTCCCGAGCGGCGGGTCCCAAGGGTCTCCGACCGCACGATGACCGTCCTGAGCGCACGGTCATCGTGCGGTCAGGCGGGCTCTGATGATTGCAGCACCATCGCCTCTCCCGGCCCTGGGGGGCTGCCGGGAACCTGAAAGAGCTATGATCGCGCTACCGCTGCCCCACCAGCCCCTGAGGCTGTTGGTCAGGTGGTCCAAACGCAACGTGAGTGCCTCCGAGGAGGCGATGTGACGGCTGCCGACAGCTCGGCGAAACAGATGTCATCGGTTACCAGCAACACAATTGTTACCTGGCGTTACTACCTGAACGCGAGGTCGTGAGGTGGCCCGCATAACACTCGGGAAAAAAACATGATTCTGCGGTCACGTCGGATCAACCGGCTGGAGGATCACCCCAACCTGCGTGGTATTCTTACCATCCTCACGCAACTGGTACATACCAGTGACGCTGAGCTCAACCAGCTCGCGTCGGCTTGGCACAACACCTCACAGCTCGCCGCCGCGCGGGACAAGGCGCTCTCACCGGACGCCCCATTGGTTGTCGAGGTTCTCGCCGCCTTCGACGCGCTCTCGGCCATCTACGCCGACGACCTCGCGGGCATCGACGACTACGTGACGGTCGATCCGGGCATCACCGCGACCGCGCTCAAGGCGATTCGTGACGCAATCGCCGCCGCCTACGCAAAACCGATCCTCACACGGTCGGAGTACGCGGCGCTGATGCGACCGTGGCGTGCCGTCTACCCTCGCGGCCGAGGCCACGAACCGGACCTCGGCCCTTTCGGATCCGAGGTCAAACGGGTCCTCGCGGCGCTGCCGGTACTCGCGCGCCGTTGCCACGATGCCGACAGCCTCCGGGTCTACGACTGCCTGCTCGTCACCGCGCTCACCCGCGACGAGAGCGAGCACCGGGACGCGATGGAAACCGCCTTCAACAGCGCCGTGCGTACCGGTCGCCGGCGCGTGTGGACTCTGGTCCGGCGCAGCGCCGCCGAGGGGTTCTGGCGGCTGTGCCCGTCCTGCCGCAATATGATCAATACAGATGACGCCGCTGCCGACCAGCGTGTCATGGAGCTGTGTGCCGATCTCGCCTGCGCACTGCTCGTCCAGGACATCCTCGACCCGGATACGCTCGCCAGCCTGACGGCACCGCTGCACACGCTCATCCCGCCGCAGAACCGCTACGGCGGCGAACGGCGACAGCCGGGCCGGGATCTTCCTCCCGATAGATCATCAGGCGAACGGCATTCGTAGTGATCGTTAAATGAACGATCTCCGTGCCGACCTCACCGTCGTGCGCGAAGGGCAACGGCCCCTGCCTGGACAGTAGCCGCACCTGCTTGACCGATGCCTGCTCGTAGACCCGGCTCCGGCCAAGGGAACCGGTCAGGATGGCTCCCGCCAGCCGCGTCCGGGCGAACGGGGATTTGCCGTCGACAAGGCGGAGGTCCAGGAGCCCCTCGTCCAGACGCTCGCGGTAGGTCGGGGCAAACCCGTCCGGCCGGTAGATCCCATTACCCACGAAGACCAGCCACAGCCGGCGCTGGCGCCCGTTGATCTCCACCTGAACCGCCGGTTCGCGCCGCAGCACCGAGACCAGCGCGCATGCCATAGCCGGCCACTTGCCCATCCTGGCCTCGAGCTTCTCCCGGATGGCGACCATGTCCGGATAACTGCCGATACTCACGGTGTTGAGGTAGATATGCCCGAATCGGCTCCCGGCCGGCCGGACACCGTCGATACGCCCGACGTCGACGCTGACCGCCGTGCCGCTTCGCACCGCGCGCGCCGTGGCCTCGGCAGAGCCGAGGCCCAAGTCGGTGGCGAAGTGGTTGAGAGTGCCACCGGGGAAGAGTGCGAGCGGCAGGCCGTGGTCCAGCGCGACCTGGGCGGCCTCGGCGGCGGTTCCGTCGCCGCCTACCGCGCCGAGCACCCTGGCGCGCCGCGCGGCCTCGAGCAGCGCCTGCCTCAGCTCGCTGTCGGCGCCTGCCCGCAGGATCTCCGCCTGGGGAAGGAACGCGCCGATGACCGCCAGGATGTCATGGTTGTGACCACCGCCAGCCTGTTCGTTGACGACGACCACCAGGCCCGCGCCGTCGGGTAACGCCGGCACCGATGGTGGCGCCGGACGAGCCCGCACCGGAGTGTACGGACGCCTGGGCATGACCTTGGTCGTCGCCAGCGCCGCCGTAACCCCGATGGCGACACCCGCGAGAACGTCACTGGGGTAGTGGACGCCGACATAGACCCGGGAAAAGGCCACAGCCGAGGCGAGGATCCCGACCGGGATCGCCGTGACCGGCGCGTCCATCGCGACCGCGGTGGCAAACGCCGCGGCGGAGGCGGCATGGCCGGAGGGAAAGGAAAAAGTTGTGAGGTCCCGGCGGAGCCGGCGGCGCAACGGTACGCCGTTCTGATCAGGACGGCCCCGGCGGAACACCACCTTGGCTGGTCCGTTCGCGGTCGCGCTGGCAAGCCCGAGGGCCAGCACGCCTCGAAATGCCGCTCGCCTGCGCCGTCCTCTGCTGACGCCAAGCAGCACCGCTGTCCCCCACCACAGCAGGCCGTGGTCGCCAGCCCGGGACAGGCCCGGCAGGATCGGGTCGACCAGCGGACGAACCGCGGCAAGCCGGGCGAAGACGGCCCGGTCCACGCCGGAAACGACCGAGAGCAGCAATCGTGCCCCGTCAGCGGGCAGCCCGCTCCCGGTGACAAGGCCCCGCTGCTGGCGGGCCGCGTCAGGCAGTGCGGCTACGCGGTGTCGGCAGGGCTGTCTGGTGGCGTGTCACAACCGCCGCGGCAGCGCTGCTCACCAGGCTCGGAAGTCCTCGCCGGGGCTCGATGGTGCCCCCTGTCGGCAGAATCTCCCCCGTGTCGTCAAACAGGATCACACCATTGCACAGCAGGCTCCATCCCTGATCGTAGTGCCGAATCGTGACCCGCGCGGCGTCCCGGTCGGGACTGGCGGCGGACGGACAGGCCGGGGAGTGCGGACAGCTCGCCGGGCCGGGCAGGTGGGACGCGGTGGGTACCTGTGAACTCGCCGACGTCCTTGTCGATGGATCTCCAGAAACCGTTGTTCCTCGCACAGTCACAGAAGATTACGCCCCCAGGTAACGGACGTCACATCGACCTACCTGTCTTCGCGGTGGACATGGTTCCCATGTGGACGCACTTCGGATGTGCATCGAGTTCGGATGCGGACGGAGTTCACAGGCAGCATGCTTCATGGGTAGATGCGCGGATCGCTGGATGACGAGAGAGCCACAACTCGACGCGCTTCGTAGCCGACCGCTTCTCTGTCGCGACCACCACTACCAGCAATCAACACGTTGAAACTACCCGGTGACAGATATCGGATATATCGATGCCGCCTGATGGCGGGAAAACGTCTTCGGTACCTTTTCCTGGACCCATTACAGGCCCGTACCCGGCCCGTTGGCGGCCGGCCGGGATCTCGCGGCCCCGTGGGCGGCCCGCACGGGTACCTACAGAGCGGTTCATGTCGATGAAGATGCCGAGGTATCAGCCGCCATACCGCCCGGACGCGGGCACTGCCGACGTCCGGACCACGACGGCGCTCGCGGCGCCGGCCCGTGCGGCGGCAACGGGTAGCACGGCAACGGGCAGCACGGCGGCAGCGAGGCAGCGGCAGCGGCTGCCGCCGCCTCGTCCGTTCGAGGCGAAGTCCTTTCGGGTGTATTTCGCGATACATGCATGAAAACCATCCCCGCCGGCTGGCGCGCCCTGCTGCCGATGTTCGGCATACGCCTGGCTGACCTGCGACGGCACTGCCTGATAATCCTTCTGGCCAGCCTGGCCAGCGCATTACGGGTGCTCGCGATGGCCGCTTACCGGCCCGCGTTTGAATTTGCCGGCGACTCCTACGCCTATCTCCAGCTCGCCCGGCACCTCACGCCGGATTCGGTCCGGCCCGCAGGTTACCCGGCCATGCTGCGCGCGTTGGCCGGGACCGGCGAACTGTGGGTGGTACCCGCCGTTCAACACGCCCTCGGTGTGACGCTCGGGCTTGTCCTCTACGCGCTTCTCACGCACCGCGGTATCGCGCCTGGCGTCGCGGCACTCGCGGCGGCGCCGGTGCTCCTCGACGCCTACCAGGTGAACATCGAGCACTTCGTCATGGCGGAAACATTGTTCGACGTCCTGATGGTCGCCGGGGTCGTCGCCCTGTTGTGGGACCCGCAACCGTCGCCGTGGGCCTGCGGGCTCGCCGGCGGCACACTCGCGCTCGCCGCGCTCGTCCGCACAGTCGGTATCGCCCTCGGGCTCCTGGCGCTGCTCTACCTCGTCGCCCGACGGGTCGGATGGTCACGATCAGTTGCGTTCGCCGGGACGCTGGCCGTACCGCTACTCGGGTACATGTTCTGGTTTCATACGACACACGGTTCCTACGCACTGACCGGTGGTGACACCTACTGGCTCTACGGCCGGGTCGCGCCCATCGCCGACTGCGCACGCCTCGATCTCACCCCGTCGACGAACCAGTTGTGCTCTCCCCACCCGCCGGGCGAGCGGCCCGGCCCGAACTACTACGTGTGGAACCACCACAGCCCCCGCTTCACCCTCGGCCTTCCCGAGACCGCGAAAAAGGCCGCCCTGGCTGACTTCGCCCACCAGGTCATCGAGCACCAGCCGGAGGACTACGCCCGGATGGTGCTCGGCGACGTGGCCCACTACTTCGCGCCCGGGCGGCGGACCGGCCCGCGTGACTGGCCTGTCGGTACCTGGCACTTCCCCGCTGGCCCGGTGCCCGCCTACTGGAACACCAGCGCGCCGCTCGTAACCTTCGACGGTGGCTGGGCCGCCCGTGGCGTGGCTCCGGCGCCGGCCGCGTTCCTGCGGGCCTACCAGCGCCACGTCTACACCCCCGGGCCCGCGCTGGGCGCGCTGGCCGTACTGGCCGTGCTCGGTGCCGCCGCCGGGGTCCCGCGTCGGTCCCGGGCATCGCGCAACGAGGAGCACGGCGAAACCGGGCGGATCCGAGCCGACTGCGCGCTGCTCATCACCGCGGGCATGGCCCTGCTGGTCATCCCGTCGGCAACCGTGTGTTTCGACTACCGCTACATGCTGCCCACGCTGCTGCTGTTCCCCCCGGCCGCCGCGTTCGGCTGGCATCAGGTCACCGCGGCCCGCGCCGCGGCCGAGCCGCCGCCACTGCCGGGGAAAGGCGCGGGCTGGCCACCGGAACCTGCGACAGCCGGCAACAAAGACTTCTACGATCACGGTGTGAACAACCGGATATGCCCGACGCCGATCCTCCCGCTGGGCGCGCCCGCGGACGGCGGGACAGCATGAGCACACGACACGAAGTGACCGTCTCCGCGTCGGCCGAGCGCGACCTGGAACGGCTGCCGGACAGAACAGCGGGCGAGATCCGCCGATTCTTCCATGGGCCGCTGCGCAACGATCCCCGCAAGGCCGGGACGCCCCTGTCGGAGTCGCGCTCCACCATGTGGGAGGCGGCTGGTCCAGCCTGGCGGATCCTCTACCAGGTAGATGCCAATACCCTTACCGTACGTGTCATGGTCGTTGCCAAACGCGGCGATCAAAGCCGATCTAACGATCAGGGCCGACGTGCCTCCTAGCCCGGCAGCCGGCGGCACTCCCGCGACGGGAACGGCTCGCCCACGTTCGGCTCGGGCCACCGGTGCTGTCGGAGCTCGCCGCTCTCCTACGCCCCTGCTGGCAGCCGCGGTGGCCCGCACGGGCGCTCAGGAGACGTTGACCCCGAAGTCGAGGGCGATCCCCCGCAGGCCGGAGGCATAGCCCTGGCCAACCGCGCGGAACTTCCACTCGTTGGCGTAGCGGTAGAGCTCCCCGAAAATCATCGCCGTCTCGGTGGAGGCGTCCTCGGTGAGATCGTAACGGGCGATCTCCGTGCCGGCCGTCGAGTCGACCACCCGGATGAAGGCGTCCCGAACCTGGCCGAAGGTCTGCCGGCGCGACTCCGCATCGTAGATCGACACCGCGAAGACGACTTTGGACGCCTGCGGGGTGAGCGCGAACAGCTCGACGGTGATCTGCTCGTCATCGCCACCGCCGCCACCGACAAGGTTGTCACCCAGGTGCTTCACGGCCCCGTCGGGGCTCATCAGGTTGTTGAAAAAGACGAAGTACTGGTCGGACAGAACCTTGCCCAGGTTGTTGACGACAATCGCGCTCGCGTCAAGATCGTAGTCTGCGCCGGAGGTCTGGCGTACCTGCCAGCCCAGGCCGACAGTCACCGCCGTGAGGTTCGGAGCGACCTTGCTGAGCGACACATTGCCGCCCTTGGACAGCGACACCGATGCCATACGCGGAGCTTAACGCCTCTGTCACCTCCGCAGTGGCGCAAGGGCCATGATCCGGTAGCCGGGGACATCGGCCCCGCGACGCCCCTCACCCGGCCGGGGCGGGACACTCCCGCACGTCCAGGGAACCTGTGGAGTCGGCATGCAAACCGTTGAGGTTGGTGACCGTGACGGTGAAGGACAACGGACCAGCGGTGGTCGATGGCCCGACCGGCCCGGACCAGGCGGACTGCTGCCCGGTCGCGCTGTCAAGATCGAGGGAGGTGGCCGTCGTTCGGCCATCCGGCAGCCGGGCGACCAGCCGTACACCGAAAACACCGGTCGAGTCGGTCGCCCGCACCGACACCGTCGACCGGGCCGGGCTGGACGCGGACGCGCATCCCAGCGGGTAGACGATCGAGGGGACCGCGGCGACCGAGTCGATGGCGGGCGGACCGGACACGGCCGCGGTCACCCGAATCGCCCCGCGGCTGTCGGCCGCTGCCCCACCGCCGCGGGCGGCGACCGCGACCGGGATATCCACCGTGCCAACCGGCGCGGCGGCACGGTCGAGGGAAAAAACGATTGTCGCGCGGCCACCCGCGACGACCGCGCCGGCCGAAGGGGCGATGGTCAGCCAGGCCGGGGCTGCCGCGAACCGGTAGTCGACGGCGGTAGTACCGATGTTGCGCAGTTCCACCGTGGCCGAGGAGTTCACCGAGCCGAAGCCGACCGTGCCGGGCGCGAACACCAGGCCCGCGACCGAGGCCGCGGTTGCCGTGGGAGAGATGATCCGGGCGCTGCCGTCGGCGGCGACCATCGGCAGCGGCATTGTCGCTCGTCCGGCGGGGCTGGGAGCGCCGCCGACCGCGGCCTCGTTCCCGCTGCCGCGGCCCGTGTCGACGGGGGTGGGCGGCGTGGTCACGCCCCCGGCGACGGCGCCGGGGGCCCCGGTCACCGCGACGGCCGCGGGCTCATGCGGTGAGACCGCCTGCGCCCCGACCGGCCGGAAGCGCAGCCACGCACCCATCCCCACGACGATCAGCAACGCCGTGGCCGCGGCGACGATGCGCCCCCAACGGACAGGAAGGATCCGGCCCGATCTCCCCCAGGGAGATCGATGCCGTCCCCCCGTGCCACCGTCACGATCCGCGAACCGCGTCATCGAACTGAGCGTAGGTCGACGAAGGTTGCCTGCACAGGGGATCCGCCCGTCCGCGCGCCAAAGAAACGGTCCCAGTCCTCACCGGGCGCAGATCAACGGACCACCCTCGCACCGACGCAATCAGGTACGCAGCGAAATCACAACGAGCCTTCGGCGCCCGCCAGCCTCACCGAGGCGCACGCGCCACGC
>NZ_CAKJTR010000089.1:18015-21389 GCF_917627355.1 Protofrankia sp. Cj3
TTTTACCCAGCGTGCTTACCCACTGTCCACCAGCGAGCGGCCGACCGGCGACGCCGCTGACGGCGGTCAGGCGGCCCGCCAGCCGCGGCAAAATTCGATCATGATGCATCTGGGCCGTGGAAATGACAACGTCGTAAACGCGTAGTCGCATGCGCGTGCCGTGAACGCGTAATCGCCTGTCGAAAGGAGCGGCCATGGCCGGAGCCCCGTTCACGATGGAGGTCGAGCTCGGCAAAATCCGCGAGTTCGCCCGCGCCACCAAGTCGTCCAACCCTGGCTATCTGACGGCCGACGTGCCGGTGTCGCCGGCGACCTTTCTGGCCACGGCCGCCTTCTGGACGGGACCCGAGAACGCCCCACCCATGGAGGAGATCGGCGATCCGGCCCGCATCCTGCACGGTGAACAGGAGTTTGTCTTCCACGGTGAGCCGCCGCGGGCCGGTACCCGCCTCGTCGGCCAGACCCGCATCGCCAACAGCTACGACAAGCGGGGCAAGCGCGGGGGAAGCATGCGGCTCGTCGAACTCGTCACCGAGTTCCGCACGCCCGAGGGCCGGCTCGTGGCCGAGTCGAAGACCACTGTCATCGTCACCAGCCAGGCACCGGCGGAAGGGCCCACGGCATCATGACGAACGCTACGACCATCAGGACCAATCCCACGACCTGGGACGAGCTCCAGCTCGGGGTGACCGCGGCACCCTTCACCGACGCGCCGCTCACCCGTACGGACTTTGTCCGCTACCAGGGCGCGTCCGGGGACATGAACCCGATCCATCACGACGAACAGTTCGCGCGGGCCGCGGGCTTCCCGACCGTTTTCGCGGTCGGGATGCTGCCGGCCGGCATCCTCGCGACCTATGCCACCGACTGGCTGGGCGCGGCGAACATCCGCCGGTTCCAGGTGCGGTTCGGGGAACAGGCATGGCCGGACGACGTCCTGACATACACCGGCCGCGTAGCTGGCCGGCGCGAGGAGAACGGCCGGCGTCTGGTCGACGTCGAGCTCACCGCGACCCGCCAGACCGGCGGTGTCCATCTCAGGGGCTCGGCGACCTTCATCGTCACGTAGGCATCTCCCACCGGCAGGCTGGTCGAGCTGGCGGGAAGGCGTCCCAGCGCTTCAATCGTCCAGCCGATTCAACGGTTTCAGTGGCCCGCGGACCCCATGGCGCGTGAGGATGCACCGGGATCCAACCAGCCTTGGGCGGTATCCCCGCCACCAGGCCAATCGATGATCAATAACAAACCAGCACGTCAAACACGTCCACAGCATCATGTGGAACAGCGGTACAGCACCATCCGACATTGGAGATAGATCATGACAGTGGAAGTGCGGGCATGACCGGGATCTGCGAGGGGCGCATCGTCGTCGTCACCGGGGCCGGCAACGGTATCGGCCGCGAGCACGCGAAGCTGTTCGCCCAGGAGGGCGCCAAGGTCGTCGTCAACGACCTCGGCGGCAGCCGGGACGGCTCGGGGGCCTCGGCCGGCCCCGCCCAGACCGTCGTCGACGAGATCAGGGCCGCCGGTGGGGAGGCCGTCGCCAACACCGACGACATCTCCAGCTGGGACGGCAGCAAGAACCTCATTCAGCAGGCCATAGACACCTTCGGCGGGCTGGACGTCGTCGTGAACAACGCCGGCATCCTGCGTGACCGGATGCTCGCGAACATGAGCGAGGCCGAGTGGGACGCGGTTATCAAGGTGCACCTGAAGGGCACCTTCGGACCGACCCGCCACGCCGCCGCCTATTGGCGTGACCGGGCCAAGGCCGGCCAGCCCAACGACGCGCGAATCATCAACACCACGTCACCGTCCGGCCTGTTCGGCAATGTTGGACAGTCCAATTACGGCGCGGCCAAAGCGGGTATCGCGGCCTTCACTGTGATCACCGCGCAGGAGCTGGGCCGCTACGGGGTGACCGTCAACGCGATCTCGCCGACCGCGCTGACCCGGCTGACCGAGGACCTGGCCTCCGTGCAGGCCATCAAGGATGCCTCCGGCGACGCCGATCCGCTGGCGCCGGAGAACATCTCCCCGACCGTGGTCTGGTTGGGGAGCACCGCTTCGAAGGACGTCACCGGCCGGGTGTTCGCGGTGTTCGGTGGCAACATCACCGTCGTCGAAAGCTGGGTCAACGGCCCGAGCGTCGACCGTCAGGGGCGCTGGTCGCCAGGAGAGCTGTCCGAGGTCATCCCGGACCTGGTCGCGAAGGCGGCGCCCGGGGCCGACATGACGGGCAACCGGCCCGTCCAGGGCTGAAAAGAGCGGGGCTGGGGCGCGCCGTCGCGATGCGGATGCGGATGCGGATGCGTGCCCCAGCCCCGCGACGCCACGCCCCTGTTGCCGGTCGGCAACAGGGGTGCCTGATGGCTGGTGGTCGATGCAGACCATGATCTAGAAAGGGGAGCGCAAGCGCGCCGTCGTCCGGGACGGCGCGCCGCGACCGGTTCCAGCACCTTCGACAGCAGCGTCCCGCCGACACAGGCACCGACGGCGGTCGTCGGGCCGAGTGGGCCGAGCGGGGAACAGCCGAAGAACTGGCCGAGGCCCACATTGCCCGGCCCTCGACCAGCGCATCCAGAGTCGTCTCGAACCTGTCGTCGGCGACGACCACGTCCCCGGCGGCCCGCGCTGCCGGAATGCCGCGTTTCCCAAGAGCGATCCCGACGTCAGCGAGGCCGGATCGCGGGCGCGTCGTTGGCCCCGTCACCGGTCATCGCGACCATCTTGCCGAGCCGCTGACACGACCGGATGACCCGCACCTTGTGCGCCGGTGTCCCGCGGGCCACCACCGACACCTCGGGCAGCACCGCGTCCAGCACATCGCCATCCAGCGCATCGATCTCCATACCGGTCATCACCCGGCCGCTGTCAAGCACCCCGAGTTCGGTGGCGATGCTCTCCGCCGTACTTGTGCGCCCAGCGCGATCCTGCCTCGTGTGAGCGTGCCGGTCTTGTCGAAACACAGCACGTCCACCCGGCCGAGAGGCTCGATGGTCCGCGGGTTTCGCACCAGTGCCCCGCGGGCGGACAGCCGTCGGGCCGCGGAGAGCTGGGCGGCCGTGGCGAGAAACGGCAGGCCCTCGGGCACCGCGGCAACGGCCAGCGCCACGCCAGCGCCACGCGTGTCACGGATGGGCAGCCCACGGATGAGCCCGGACGCGAGCAGTGTCCCGGTCGCGCCGGCCACCGCCGGCGGCCACGGTGGTCCCTCGTACACCATGAAGCTCGGTGCTTAGTGGTCGCCGCCGGAAGTTGTTCGGGGGGTGCCGGATGACAGACGGATGCATCGTGAGGCGGAGAAGGCCCAGGTAGCGGTGTTCTACCTGGGCCGACGGCAACGAGGCGAGGCGCCGTCTGGCGCCGGCAGA
>NZ_CAKJTR010000090.1:0-2912 GCF_917627355.1 Protofrankia sp. Cj3
CCCCTATTGCCGGGCGCTCTTAGTTCGCTGACAATCACCGATGCCCCGCGGGCTGATGGGCGCTACGGCCTGTCGTTGTCGACCCTGCGCGGCTTCGCCTGCCCAGCAGAGAAATGCGTCCGCCCGGCAGAGGAACGGAGGAGCTGCCGGCCGCTCCACGCCCAACAAGCCAGGCGAACCGCAAGATCAGACGACAACCGGGTCAAGGAGGTGGGGGTCGTTGTTACGTACGTTCCCAACCCTCGAACTGACGGGGTACGCCCGCAACATGCCGGCGGGCGCCGGCCCGAGCATCCCCGTCACGGCTTCCGGGTCGTTGACGCACGGGTCGAGCCAGCGCGACCAGGAGGCCTGTGGGAGAAGCACGGGCGAACGTGGATGCAGAAACTCCAGCCCACCGGCCGCGGTGGTGGTGATGATGGTGAAGGTCGCGAGCACACCGCCCGATGGCGGATGCCACACCTCGTAAAGACCCGCGAGCCCGGCGGGCGTATCGTCAGCCGGCCGTACCAGGTAGGGCTGTCCGCGGCGGGCGCCATCGGCCCGGTGCCATTCGTAATAGCCGGTTGCCGGTACCAGGCAGCGACGGGCGCGCAGCGCGGCACGGAACGCGGGCTTGGTGGCGACCGTCTCCGCCCGGGCATTGATCAGACGGTTACCGATCGCGACATCACGTGCCCATGATGGCACCAGCCCCCAGCGGGCCGTCCGCAACCGCGCGCCTGCCAGCGGCCCCTCAGACGGAATGACAACCACCGGAGCGATGTTGGTCGGTGACACGTTGAAGTTCGGCTGAACGCCGTCAGTCTCATCACGTGCCGCGAACGACTCCGTCAGTTGCCGTGCGCTCAAAGCGTTGGCGTAACGACCGCACACAGCATGACAGTCTGCCAGCGAGCGGCCCGGCCCGCATCCGGCCGTCACGGCCCCGGCCCGGCCCGGCCATCACCAATAGGCCATCACCGTCTGATCGCGTCGGGTGCCGACCATCGGCTGATCATCAACGGAACAGCCACGCGGCCGCGACAGCCAGGCAGAACAGCGCCACCATCGCGAACAAGGCCACCCAGAGCCCCGCCGGTATGCGGGTCAGGCGGGCCAGCTGGTCCGGGTCTGACGTCGGCGCACCGCGGCGACGGGTCCGCTGCACCTCGATGATCGGCCTCACCCCACCGATGAGGAGGAACCAGGTGATGAAGGCCGCGAACACCTCCTGCGAACGAAATGGCGCCAACATGGACACCGCGACGACTGTCGCGGCGCTCAGCACTATCGACAGTGCGCCAAAGGCGTTGCGGATGGCCACCAAGACCCCGAGCAGCAGCGCGACGCTCAGTCGCAACAACAGGCTCACCTGGTTGGCCGCCAGCAGCGCGGCACCGCCAAGCCCGAGGACGGAGGGCGTAATATAGCCGGCCGCTACCGTGATAACGACGCCTGGCCCGGTCGGGCGGCCCGCCGACACGGTTACCCCGGATGTATCCGAATGCAGCCGGATGCCGCCAAGGCGCCGGCCGCTTCCGACCGCCGCAAGCGCATGCCCACCCTCGTGCGCAATAGTGATCACATGTCGAGCCAGCGGCCACAGGCGATTGTTGAGCACCACGAGAAGGGCGACCGCGCCACCGGCAACGGCTGTCCATCGTGGCGGGTCACCTGTGGTGAACAACTGCATCCACTCGTCAGGCGTCGTACGTCTCCTGTCTCAACTGTCGCCGCCGACGGGCGGGTGCGGTGTCGGTGCGACCGCCAGGACCCGAGTATGCAATGCTCAGCAAAAGGGGTGTCAAGCACCAGGCGGTATGAGGTTCCGCCGGGTCACCGTGCCAAGGGTACGATCAGATAATCACTTCTCGTGGCCGATCGGGGCCGCCGGTCGAGTCATCGTCACGACAGGGAACGTCTGGAGGTAAGGAGCGGGTGGCGGATCTCGTCTACAAGCCAGTGGCCCGTTTCGCGCTCGGGGTCTTCAAGGCCCTCGATCTCACGTTGGACGTCCGGGGACAGGAACGCGTACCAGCCATCGGTGGATGCGTGGTAGCGATCAACCATGTATCATACCTGGACTTCGCGCTTGCCGGTGTTCCGTTCTGGTACTCCCACCGCCGCCTGGTACGCTTCATGGCCAAACATGAAGTCTTCACCCATCCGCTTGCCGGGCCTCTGATGCGGGGAATGCGTCATATCCCCGTCGACCGATCGGCGGGCGCCGGCTCATACCGTCACGCGGTGCGAGCTCTGCGGGCCGGCGAACTCGTGGGTGTCTTTCCCGAGGCGACGGTCGGTCGCAGCTTCTGTCTCCAGCCCTTCAAGTCAGGGGCGGCCCGGATGGCCGCCGAAGCAGGCGTTCCGATACTCCCAGTAATTGTTTGGGGCAGCCAGCGCATCCTCACCAAGGGGCGGCCGCGTAATTTCCGGGCCGCGCGAGGAACCCCCGTGTCGATCACGGTTGGTGAAGCGATCCCGGCGGTCGACCTGAAGGACGCCCAGGCTGGGACGCAACTGCTGGCTGACGCGATGGCGAAGCTTCTCGCCGACGCCCAGCGGGACTACCCGCCGCCGCCACCAGGCGAGTCACCATGGTGGCTGCCCGCTCACCTCGGTGGCTGCGCACCCACGCCCGAGGCGGTCGCGCGCGAGCGGGCCGCGCTCCGCGACAAGAAGAAGTAAGAGGCTCCGGCAATAGGGCGTTCGATCAGACAACGGCGTCCGGGTCGATGGATCGTGAGGCGGAGGAGGGAGACGCCGGAGGTATTGGGCGCTGGCCGAGGAGCCTGGGTATCCGTCCGCTGCCTCCGGTGGCTCCCTTCGCTGCCTTGCGCCGCACGCACCCAACCCCGCTCCTTGATCCACATTTCTGTTGCCGAACACTCTTAGATCTTCGTTCCGGTCGTCACACCCAACCAGGACCG
>NZ_CAKJTR010000090.1:3077-10645 GCF_917627355.1 Protofrankia sp. Cj3
CACCCAGCCAGGACCGCTCATGGCCGTTTCTTCGCGCCGCGGCAGGCACCGAGACGGCAGGACGGCAGCGGGCCTGCCGGGTTCGCCAATGCGCCCGGCCCTGTGCGCGAGCGGTGCCGCTCCGCTGGCCGCACCGGACGAATGCAGCGCCCCGGACCAGCGGCGCCAAGTGGATACACGACTGATCGAGATCCTTGCGGCCGATGCTCGGCCACCGCGGCCGGATGCTCTTATAGCACAGGGGTCAGCGACCCTTTACAGAAGGGGTGGCTGGAAATTTTTTCCAGCCACCCTCACGCTCAACAACCCCAGCCAGCATCCCCATCGGGCCAGGCAAAGACTACTTGTGGACAACATCGAAGCCTCGGATGTGTCCGGGCTCTCTAGGGAACAGGGACGACCCATTGGTAACCTCAAGCACCAACAACATTTGAGCTGAACCCCTTGGCTCGCCGGGTCCGTGTTGTAAAGAGACTCACCTGTTCGTTGTCGATGGAGGCGCCCACGATGGCTGTACAAGAGCTGGCGATGCCGGCTACTAGCAGGGCCGGCACGGTGGTCGCGATCGGGCAGCAGGTTCGAGTCCCGAAGACCGCCGAACTCGTCGCGGCCCACCTGCGGCGCCGCATCGTGCGGGGAGAACTCGTCGAAGGTGACGCGCTGCCGCCCGAGGCCACCCTCATGGAACAGTTCGGTGTCTCCCGGCCGACACTGCGAGAAGCATTCCGGGTCCTGGAATCCGAGGCGCTGATCACAGTCAGGCGCGGCGCACATGGTGGTGCGCGGGTGCACACACCAAACGGCGACATCGCCGCCCGCTACGCCGCCCTGGTTCTGGAGTACCGCGGTACCACGCTGGCCGATATCCACCAGGCCCGCGCTGTGATTGAGCCGCCCTGCGTGGCGATCCTGGCGGAGAACCACACACAGGATGACCTGGACAAACTCCGGCTCGCGGTAGGCGAGACCGCCGCCGCCACAGCGACCGACGATCCAGGCCAGTGCCTACAGGCCAATCTCGCCTTCCATATCCTGTTGGTGGATCTCGCTGGGAACACGACGCTCTCGGTTCTGTCGGGCATGCTGCGCCACATTCTCGATCTCGCAACGATCTCCCAGCCCGCCGCTGAGCGTGGACCCGAGCACCGGCTCGCCATCCGTCGGCGCCTCCTCGACCATGAACGCGTCGTGGACCTCATCGAGGCCCGTGAGGCTCGTGCCGCCGAAGATCTTTGGCGAGAACACCTACTGGAAGCCGGCCGTTACCTGACCGACGGTCCGGTGGCCGCGACCGTGCTCGATCTACTCGGCTGATCGGTAAGCTGATCGGTAAGGGCCCGTGACCGTTGTTCGGCCCCGCGTCAGAGCCCGGATTGGTTACGTGCCCGGTCAACCGCATCAGTTCGTGTCTCGAAAGGGCCGTCAGCAAGCAGCCCAGCAATCGACCAGCGCACGACCCACCAGCGATGGCCCTCATCGCAGATGACCTGGACGGCCCCAGCGCCGCCGGGAACGACAGCCACCTGGGGAGGACGGCGGCGGGCTCCTGCCCATGATCTGGAAAGTGAATGGCAGGGCGCCGCCAGCCGCCCGTCCGCTCTGCCAGATTCCCCCCGGCTTCCGGGCGCGCGTGAAGAACAATGATTACGCATCCTCTGGCCCCCAGATTCAGATTCTCTGAGGCCGCCCACCGCGCAGAAACTCCCAACCGCGCGGCCGTTGGCCGACTCGGCGGTCAACGGCCGGCCATCCGACGCTGTGCCGATGGCACGACCGCTCATCACCTGCCCAGGCAGACTTGCACCCCGCGCGGGAGTTGTCAAAGCACGATCGGCGGGCGCAGCCGACACCCGATCACCCCACCACAATTTGCGACTGAGAGTATTTCAATGACTTCACATTGCCACTACCCGTCAACCTGACAAACCCGCGGCCGGCGGAAACAAGTCGGCCCGCCCAGATGGCCGAGCTACCCGTCAGCGCAGTGGATCGAAAGGCGCGAGCTCGGCCGGAGAGCGGCCCGTGATGACCGCCTCGGCCACCAGCTGGCCGGTGACTGGTCCGAGTGTGATACCCCACATCCCGTGACCGCCTGCGACAAACACCCGTGGTGACGCGGTACGCCCGATCAGCGGAAGACCGTCCGGGCTACACGGGCGAGAACCAACCCACTCCTGCGTCCGCGTATCGAGATCGACGCCGGCCAGCAAGGGGCGAACCGCGTTGACGATCGCCATGACACGGCGGCGGTCGAGCGGCGCATGCGGCTCCCGGAACTCCATCATCCCGGCGATGCGCAGCCGCCCCCCCAGCGGTGTGCACGCCACCCGGTGGGCGGGAAAGTAGAGCGGGCCCTGCGGTAAGTCGCGTGCCGCGACGCTGAAGCTGTACCCGCGCCCCGCCTGGACGGGAGTCCGGACCCCAAACGAACGAACAAGATGGGGCAACCACGCACCGCTGGCAACTACCACCGCGTCGAACCGGCCACGCTGCCCGGTGGAGAGCTCCACGCTTACATCAGCGGCGCCAGCACGGTATCGATCATGACGATCAGCGTGGATGGCGAGCACACCGACGCCCTCCCGCACCTCACCACCCCGAGCCCGGACGCTGTTCGCGAGCGACAGCACAAAGCTCCCGGGATCGCAGAATCGCTGGCCATTGATGCGGACCGCAGCGTTGATCTTATCTGTCAGCGCCGGCTGCAGTGTGCGCGCCGCGGGGCCATCGAGCAGGTCAAAATCAACGTGCTGGCCAGCGTCGCGGATCTCCTCCAGCTCCATGACCAACGCATCCCGCTCCCGTGGGTCACGGTAACAGGCCAGAAAGGGCACGGCAGTAGGGGTGGGTACCGCCACGCCACCGGCGGCAAGGAGGTCGAAAGCGTCGAACGCCCGCCGGTTGACAGGCACAAGGGCACCCATCGCCGTCCGCCAACGGCTGACCGTGCTGTTGCGGGCGAATTCGGCAAGGAATCGCAGCAGCCGCGGGTCGGCACGCGGCGGTACATACACGGGGGATGTCGACCTCAACGCGGCCCGCAGGCCATAGCGCAGCACAGCCGGTTCCGGCAACGGTACCGCCAGGCTCGGAGTGAGCCAGCCGGCGTTGCCCCAGGACGACCCGGCGGCCACCTGGGCACGTTCGAACACTGTCACGCGGGCTCCGCGTTCCTGGAGAAACCACGCGGTGGCCAGCCCGACCATGCCGGCACCGACAACCGCCACCCGTTCCGTCCCGGGCGACCCGCGGCCGGCAGCGGAGCCCACGGATACCGGGCCTGCTTCTGATCTCCTGTCAGCGGACCAGTGCGTCATACCACCTCACCATCGGAACGCCAATTGGCCGTGGGTTGATCCGGTAGGCTGCGCCAGGCACGTACTGTCGTTGCCATGCGGCCGATGATGACGGTGGGCCACGCGTGATTCATGCGGTTCTCACCTATCTCACATGCCCGATATGCGGGCTGTCTCTCACCGTCGGCACCGGGCAGGTGCGCTGCCCGGACGGCCACGCGTACGACCTCGCTCGAGGAGGCCATCTGACGCTCACAACCGGCCGGGCCGCGGAAGTCGCCGGTGACCATGCGGAAATGGTCCGCTCACGAGAGGCGTTCCTCGCTGGCGGCCACTACGCGGCGCTCGCCGACCAGCTTGGCGCGGTCATCCGAAACTACACGATCAAAAATGGAGCGATCGGCGGTGAACAGGTCTTCGTCGACGTCGGCGCGGGCCCTGGCTACTACCTGGCGCATCTGCTGAACCTGTGCCCCAGCGCGGTCGGCATCGCGCTTGACGTGTCCAGGCAAGCGCTGCGGCGTGCGGCGCGTGCGCATCCGCGGATCGGCGCGGTCGGTGTGGACCTGCGCGGGCCGCTGCCGGTGCGCACGGGCACCGCCTCGGTCGTGCTCGATGTCTTCGCGCCGCGCAATGTCACGGAAATGCACCGCATCCTCCGGCCGGACGGACATCTCGTCATCGTAACGCCCACCGTCCGCCATCTGGCCGGACTTGTTGATTCGCTAGGTCTCGTCACGGTTGACGAACGAAAACCCGAGCGCCTCCGCTCGAAACTGGCTGGCTCCTTCGTCCAGCGGGACCAATGGACACTCGATCTGGATCTATCGCTTACCGCACAGGATCTTCTGCATCTCGTCATGATGGGTCCGACCGCACACCACCGGCGCGCTGCCGACATACAGCTGCTCATCGAGGAACGATGGCCGGCCGGCGCGGCCTCGACGGCTTCGTTTATGATCGAATTATACGAGCCCTACGGCACACGCTCCCGTAAAGAGGCGGTCCCGTGAACAGGCGGCCCGCTGGGTTCAACGAACGTTTTGGTCGGCCGTGAACATTGTTTTGACCGTGACCGGCACCAGCGCCCGCTGCGCGATGAGCCGCTCGAGTTCTCCGTACAGGCTGACGACAACCGCCTGATTCGCGTGCCCCAGCACCACTGCCCCCGGCTGGATGGCCTGGCGCGCGGCCGCGATGAGTTCGCCCGCCGTGACCCCCATCCGCGCGTCACCCACCGATCCGCTCCACATGAGGATCCGCGAATAGCCGAGTTCGGCAAGAACCGCTCGCGACCGCTCGTTATGCTCCCCGTACGGTGGGCGGAACCACGGTCGGGTGGTGACCCCGAATGTCCGGCTGACCCAGTCATCATTGCGTTCGACGTCAGCCCGCAGCGCCGCGTCGGAAAGGGTGCGGATACTCCGGTGGCTCCAGGTGTGGTTGACCATCGTGACCTGTCCGGATTCAATCAGCCGCCGGATGGCGTCAGCATGCTGGTTCCAGACGTTACGGTACATCCCGTTTGGCGCGAACGAGAGAGGAATATTCGTCCGGCTGGCGAAGCCGACATATCCGGCAACCGCGACGGGATTAAAGCCGTCGTCAATAGTAAGCGCAACCCGGCGAGTCGTCTCCGGCGCGTTGAACAGAATTTGTTGCTGTTGGGGCACGGCGGACGACGCCGACGGGCTGGCTGCCGGCTGCACGCTCGATGACGCCACCACCGGTGCCTGCAACCGCGGGACCGGCGTATCGGGCAACATGTGCGCAGACGGACCGCCAGGCTGCGGAGCGACCGCTGGCGGGGCGGGCTTCGGCCGCTCCCTGGCACAGCCGACAAGCATGTCAGCGGCTCCGAGGGCAAAAATTTTAGCAAGGATACGTCGGTCCACCCACGGGATTCTGAGGACTCCGACTACGGAGCGCAACTACAAGGACATGGATCTCGCCGCTCCGCGCAGTCGGGCCCCCTGCGGCAGGCCACGGATCCGGGCAACAGGATCAGACCACGAGCCGGGACCGCCAGCTGCCCACCGCGTCCGGATGCGCGCCGTTGGCCGCGAACCAGCCCGACAGGCCGCCCGGGTAATCGTCGATGGTGGCCAGCACCCGCTCAACAGCCGAGGTCGAGGTCGTGATCAGATCGGAAGCGCCCCAGCCCGCACCAGGTAGCAACGGATTGTTACCAACCCGACGCAACACTGCCGGCATATTCGCGGTTGTGGCCGCGTAATCCGCGAGTATCGCCTGTTGTTCGACGCCCGCCGCGCGCAGCAGGACCGCCACGACAAGGCCGGTCCGGTCCTTGCCGGCAGCACAGTGCACAAGTACCGGGCCAGGCGCGTGGGCCACGAGATGCATGATTTCGACCACCCGTGGTCCGGCGAGCTCGACGATCGCCCGGTACATCGTGCCCAGGCCACCAGCGAGCGCGGCGGCGGTTTCGGACGTGGGGCTGGCGGGGTCGACATCACCGAGCAGCGGGATCCTCCAGACATCGGTCGTCGCCGATTCCAGCGGGTGCGGGCCGCCGTCCTGCTCAACCGGCGACCGCAGGTCGATGACCACGCGGGGCGGCCATTCGAGGTCGAACACCGGCGCCCGATCGCCATGCCGTGGCGCGTCGCTGCGGTAGAGCACACCGGCTCGGGTGCACCCGCCGTCCTCGGTCGGCAAGCCACCCAGGTCACGCAGGTTCACCAGTTGATCTCGGCTGGGCCGCACTGACGATCCGGCTCGAGCCCGCCGGGCCGCCGATGCCGACGAGCTGTCGGTGGCCGGCTCGGGTGCCGCGATCTCGCTGCCGCTCATGGGTTCGCTCCCGCCTGATCGTCCGATCGCGTTCCAGTGGACCACACGTATCCGTCCCAGATCTGAACCCAGAGCCAAGATTTACGGCGTGTTCCGGAAGTCGTCGTTCGACCAGGGAGCCGCGTCCAGGCGGCTTCCGACGCACGCCCTAGCTCGGGCAACAGGGACTTGTCCAGCTCGCGCCGCCCGGGCGGCGACCGACGAGCCGGGGCACCCGCGCATCGTTGTGCGATGCGCGGGGAGCGATGACGTGAGGCATGTGCCCCAGCCCCGCGACGTCACCTCCCCTGGTGCCGGTCGCTCTTACGCCGAGTGGATCGGCCATGACGCCTTCCCCGGACGTCCGCGGCCGCGGATGCGGCCCTGAAGTCCGGCCATACAATCGCGAACGGCAATGCGCCGGTACATGCTGTGATGCTACAAAGTTTAGACGATTTCATCCGATTTGCACTGTCAGGCGACAGCGACAGGCGATCTGGTCGCGCTCGGCTTGCCTCCACGGGCCGTCCGCCCGGTACCGCGGAAACCGACAGGATCGCCAGGACCGACAGGACCGGCAACGAAGAGGGGTGGGCGTGAACCTGCTGGAGGCGGCGTTTCTCGGCGCGGTCGAGGGACTGACAGAGTTCCTCCCGGTATCGAGCACAGGACATCTGACGATCCTGGAAAAACTGCTCGGGTACTCCATCGACGATCCCGACATAACCGCGTTTACCGCGATCATTCAGGTCGGCGCGGTCTTCGCGACGCTGCTGTACTTCCGCAAGGATCTGGGGAGGATCCTGGCCGTCCTGCTCCGCGGTATCGTCCAGCCTCGCTGGCGCGGCCACCCCGACTACTTGTTCGGATGGGCGGTGCTGCTCGGCTCGCTGCCCATCGGCGTGGTCGGGCTGCTGTTCAAGGACGTGATCGAAACGACCCTGCGCAGCCTCTGGTTCGTGGGCATCGCGCTCATCATGTGGAGCGGTGTCATGGCATACGCCGACGGCAACGCCACCCAGAAGCGACATGAGGAGGACGTCACCTGGAAGGACACTCTGGCCATCGGCCTGATCCAGTGTGCCGCGCTCATCCCCGGCATCTCCCGGTCCGGCGCGACGATGTCGGCCGGTCTGACCCGAGGCCTCGACCGAGTGACTGTCACCAGACTGTCGTTCTTCCTTTCCATCCCTGCGTTGTTCGGTGCCGCGGCCCTACAGGGCGTCAGCGCGGCCAGCAACATCTCGCACGGAGTTGGCTGGACACCGACGATCATCGCTACGCTCGTCAGCTTCGCCGTCGCCTATGTCGCCATAGCCTGGCTACTGAAATTCATCGGCAAGAACAACTACGACATGTTCATCATCTACCGGATCATCCTCGGGGTGGCCGTGCTGCTCCTCGTCGGGACGGGCGTCGTCGCGGCAACCTGACGATCGAGCCGAGCCAGCTCAGGCAAGGCCAAGCAGGCCAAGCAGG
>NZ_CAKJTR010000090.1:11320-18683 GCF_917627355.1 Protofrankia sp. Cj3
AACGAGAAAAAAGGACGAAACGGCCGCGCATACAGCAGTACCCGCGTAGGGTCGCGGGGTGGCTCGGGTCGTCGTGGTCGGCGCGGGGGTCGGCGGGCTGGCGACAGCCGTGCGGCTGGCCGCCGCCGGGCATCGCGTCACCATCTGCGAGCGGGCGTCCGACGTCGGCGGCAAGCTCGGCAGGTTCAGCCAGGACGGTTTCACCTTCGACACCGGGCCATCCCTGCTGACCATGCCGGAGGTTTTCGCGGACCTGTTCGCCGCCACCGGCGCGCCCCTGAGCGACCTCCTCGAGCTACGCCGGCTGGACCCGATCGCTCGCTACCGTTTCGCCGACGGAACCCTTCTTGACGCCCATGCCGACGACGACGCGTTCACCGCCGAGCTGGACGCCGTCCTTCCGCCCGGCTCCGGCCAGCAGTGGCGCCGCCTCGCCGCCCACGCCGAACGCCTGTGGGAGGCGACCCGGGAGCCGTTCCTGTCCGCCCCCACCGCCGGCGTCCGGTCGTTGGCCAGCCTGGCGCTACGGCGTCCGGGCGACATCTCCACCATCGCGCCGGGGCTGACCCTGCGTGGGCTCGGCCAGCGTCATCTGGCCGACCACCGGCTGCGGATGTTCCTGGACCGGTATGCGACCTACACCGGCTCCGATCCACGCCGGGCACCGGCGGCCCTCGCGGTCATCGCGCATGTCGAGCGTTGCTACGGCGGCTGGTACCTCCCGGGCGGCCTGCACCAGCTCGGCCAGGCCGTCGCGGAGCGGGCTGTGTGCCTTGGCGCGCGCCTGCTGCTCGACCAGGCGGTCATCGCGATCACGCGCGGTGCGGGTGGCCGGGCAGCCGGAGTACAGCTTGCCGACGGCGGGCGCATCGACGCGGATCTGGTCGTGTCGGGCGTCGACGCCCAGACGGTGTACGGCATGCTCGCGCCCCACCGACGGGCGGAGCGGCGGCTGCGCCGAGCGCGGGCATCGCTGGCCGGCTTCGTTCTGCTGCTCGCCCTGCGCGGGCGGACGCCAGATCTCGCCCATCACACGGTGCTGTTCCCCGCTGACAACGACGACGAGTTCGACGCGGTATTCGGCGGGCGCCTAGCGGTCGATCCGACAATCTACATAAGCGCGCCCGACGATCCTGCCCTCGCGCCGCCGGGCTGTGAAGCATGGTTCGTCCTGGTGAACGCGGCCCCGCATGCAACACGTCTCCCGCCAGGCCGCGCGAGGGGCCGTGCCTCGCCCGGTGGCACCAACAGCGGCAGCGGCTCGGTCAACCGCTCGGTCAACCACGGGCTGGACTGGGAGCGGCCAGGGCTTGCTGACGCCTACGCCGCCCGGATCCTGAACCTGATGGCCGAGCGCGGCCTGGACGTCCGGGAGCGGCTGCGGTGGCAACACGTGATCACTCCAGCTGATCTGGAACAGCGGACGGGCGCGGTCGGCGGGGCGATCTATGGGACGTCCTCCAACGGCCTGCGAGCGGCGTTCCTGCGGCCGGGCAACCGGTCGCCGATTCCGGGCCTGTTCCTCGTGGGCGGGTCATCTCACCCCGGGGGCGGCCTCCCCCTGGTCGCCATGTCCGCAAAAATCGTTGCCGACATGATCGGCCCCGCGTAGTGCCGCATACCGCACAGCGAAAAACCGCCGCTATTGCCCGCACCCGTCACTCCCGTCACTCCCCGTCACCGCGGCCGCCCGCCGCCGGGCCCACTTCCCCACCTGACAATCCAGCGGCTGCCCACAGCCCACCGCCGGGCACCGCCGAAGCCGGCCGTGGCCGCGTCCGAAGCACCCGGTGAACCACCGTGCCGAGCTGGACCAGACCGCAGGCGCACACCGTGGCCGTGGCGACAGCGCCAGCCAGACCGGCAAGGCCGGCTCTCCCGGGGTCGACCGACGCGCCCACCATCGTCAGGACAGTGATGATGATCCGGGTAGGCCGCTCACCGACCGTCACGACGCCAATCTCGGCGAACCCCACGTTCCCGGCTCGGGCGCGCAGGTATTCCAGCAGGCTGACCGCGGCCCCCGCGGCTGCGCACGCCGCACCGGGCGCACCCAGCAGCCAGAAGGCGACAATGTAGAATCCGTCACAGATCCGGTCAGCCAGCGAGTCAAGGACATACCCCCAGGGGGTCACCCGACGGGTGAGGACGGCCACACATCCGTCAAGGTTGTCCAGCAAACCACCACCCACCACGATCATCGCGGCAATCAGCGGGAACAGGCCACCCGATGCCGCGGCTGGCAGCATGGCGCTGGTCAGCAGCATCCCGGCCACCGTGATCGACGTCGGGCCGATGCCACGCATGGCCAACGGGCGTCCCAGCCGGTAGACCAGACCGAGCCAACGGCGAACGAACCACATACCGCTTGTGGCATCGTAGCCTCCGTGCAGGCCCGACCACTCCCTGAGAAAACCGTCACGGTCGGGCACCGGGGTGGTCACCAAGCCATCGTGCCTTCTGCGTATGGTTCCGTCGTCCGGCATGACCCACTTTGGATGACGGCCCAACTACCGACGACTGTCAGCCCCCTTCGAGAAGCCGCCGCCAGGCGGCCGCAGGAGACATCGGTGACCAAGCACTCGCCCCTGGTCGTGGAGACACTCGACGACCTGAATCCGACAGCGGTTTTCAACGCGGAACGTGACCAGGTGGTGGTTGCGGTCCGTATCACACCCGTATTTGGCACCTTGGATCTCGACCTGGTAGCAGCGGTCGTCGACGCGGCAAACCTGGCCGGCTTTGCCCTCGTCCGCGAACGGCCCTTCCGGGACGAATGGCTGCTGTGTGTCTTCGACGCCTACGAGGATCACGACTGACGGGCCTCCCGTCAGCCGGACAGGGCGCGGAACACCTCACGGGTGGCGGTCGAGCGGTTCAACGTGATGAAGTGGATGCCGGGCGCACCACCGGCCAGCAGCTTCTCGCACAGGTCCGTTGCGACCGCCACGCCGATCGCCCGCACCGCCACCGGGTCGTCGGCCACCTCGTGCAGCCGTTCGGCCAGATCCGCGGGGAAAGCGGCGCCGGACAGCTGCGCCATCCGCTCGATCTGCGCGACGTTCGTCACGGGCATCACCCCGGGGATGATGGGCGCCTCGCAGCCGAGCCGGCGGACCCGCTCGACCAGACGGAAGTAGGCGTCCGCATCGAAGAAGAACTGGGTGATCGCGTAGTCCGCGCCCGCGGCCAGCTTGCCGACCAGATACCGCGCGTCGGTGTCGAGGTCGGGCGAACGTGGATGCATATCTGGGAACGCCGCGACCCCGACACAGAAGTCACCTAGCGACCGGACAAGGCGTACAAGATCCTCGGCATAGCGCAGACCCTGTGGATGCGCGACCCACGTGCCCCGCGGATCACCGGGCGGATCGCCACGCAACGCGAGGACATTGTGCACCCCGGCGCCGGCGTAACTGCCGATCACCTGCCGCAGCTCGGACACGGAGTGGTTGACCGCTGTCAGGTGACCGATCGGTGTGAGAGTGGTCTCGGCCGCGATCCGTTCGGTCACACCGACGGTTCCCTTGCGGGTGGACCCGCCCGCGCCGTACGTCACCGACACGAAGGACGGATGCAGGGACTCCAGCTCCCTGATCGCTGTCCACAGATGGCGTTCCCCCGCCGGGGTCTTCGGTGCGAAGAACTCGAACGAGAACGACGTCCGCCCGGACGCGAGGAAGTCCCGCACCGTCAGCGCCCGTGATCCCAGCACACTCCTGACCACCGTCATGTGCTCGAGGGTAGTGGGTACCACCCCGCGAGCACGGGTTCACAAGCGCACCGGGCCGTCCGGAGCGGGACTGCACACCCGTACCCGCCCGGAGCCGCTGCCGGCCGACACACGGCGCTGCGCCGCCGGGTCAGCCGGAACACTGACATCGACGGCACCGACGTCCGCCGACTCGACGTCCACCGCATACGGGCCGTCCGGGACGACAACCGTGACCGAGCCACTGTGGCTGTGCGCGCTCACCTTCTCGGGCGCAGACGCGAAATGCAGGATGACATCCCCCAGCCGGCTGCGTGCGGTGACCCTGCCGCCGCCCAACTCACGTCCGGCGATGGTGCCGGAATCCGTCAGCAGGACAAGATCACCGTCGGATCCCCACAGCGTCACCTCCCCGCGGCGCACCTCCGCCCGGACGCCGGTCGCCTTCGGCAACGTCAGCCGCACCCGGGCCTCGCTGGCCCGGCCGTCGATACGCAGCAGGTCACCGTTGCGGGCCAGCGCCGGGCGGGTCCGCCCGACTCGCCGCCGGACGGTCATCTCCAGGCGGGCGTCGGTCCGGTCGGTCTCAGCGATCTCGACCCGGCCGGCGGCCAACCGGACCTCGACGGCGCCGACCTCCGCCACTGTCTGGCAGATCTCCGCCGGTGGCCGGTACAGCAGCGTGAGGCCGCCGGCCGCCGCGCACACCAGGACGACGGCCGCTACGACCACGACCACGCTTGTCATCTGTCCCCCGTTCTATGAGCGAAGCTGTGAGCGGAGCTCCGCGCGCGAATGTGATCCGCACATTCTCGCTGGTGGTGATCCCCTGAGGAGAAGGATGCGTACGGTGACCGGCCCGACCGAGAAAATCGTGATCGTGGGAGCGGGTCTCGGCGGCCTGTCCGCCGCCCTGCGCCTAGCCGGCGCCGGGCGGCACGTCACCGTGGTCGAACGTGCCGAGGTCCCGGGTGGGCGGGCTGGCCGGCTGCGCATCAACGACTACCAGTTTGACACCGGGCCGAGCGTGCTCACCATGCCGGACCTGATCGCCGACGCATTCGACTGCGTCGGGGAGAACATCGACGACTGGCTGCGGCTGCATCCGGTCGACCCAGTGTACCGGGCCTGCTACGCCGACGGTTCCACACTCGATATCCACGCCGACCCGGACGCGACCGCCGATGAGATCACCCGTGTGTGCGGGCCGGCCGAAGCCGCCGGGTACCGCCGGTTCGTCACGTTCGTGTCCGACCTGTACCGGGCGCAGTTGCGCGACTTCATCGACGCTTCGATCGACTCGCCCCTGAGCCTGTTACGGCCGTCCCTGGCCCGGCTGGTTGCCCTCGGTGCCTTTCGCCGCCTCGAGCCCATGGTGGGCCGCTATCTGCACGACGAGCGAACCCGCCGGGTGTTCTCGTTCCAGGCGATGTACGCGGGCCTGTCCCCGCAGGACGCTCTCGCGCTGTACGCCGTGATCGCCTACATGGACTCGGTGGCCGGCGTGTACTTCCCGGTGGGCGGCATGCACGCCGTTCCGGCTGCCATGGCCCTCGCCGCTGCCAAGCACGGAGTGACGTTCCGTTACAGCACCACCGTGACCGGGGTGGAGATCCGCGGCCGACGGGCGGCCGCGGTCCACACGTCCTCGGGTGAGCGCATCGCCGCGGATGTGGTGGTACTCAATCCCGATCTCCCGACCGCCTACCGCGAGCTGCTGCCCGCCGCTGTCATGCCACGCCGGGTCCGCGGCCTGCGCTACTCACCGTCATGTTTCCTGCTGCTGGCCGGGTCAGGAGCCGACTACGGTGACCGGGCCCATCACACGATCCACTTCGGCCGGGCCTGGCGACGCACCTTTGACGAGATCATCAACCGAGGCGAACTGATGAGCGATCCGTCGTTCCTGGTCACGACGCCGACGATCGGCGATCCGACGCTGGCTCCGGCCCGCCGGCACAGTTATTACGTGCTGTTCCCGACACCGAACCTCACCGCGCCGCTGGACTGGTCGGTACTGGGCCGACGTTACCGTGACGAGGTGATCGAGACCCTCGAACGGCGTGGATACGTCGGTTTCGGTGCCGCGATCGACGTCGAGCATGTGATCACCCCCGCGGACTGGCGGGCCCAGGGCATGGCGGCCGGCACGCCGTTCGCCGCCGCCCACACCTTCGGCCAGACCGGCCCGTTTCGCCCCTCGAACCTGGCCCCGGGCCTGGACAACGTGGTGTTCGTCGGCAGCGGGACCCAACCGGGCGTCGGCGTGCCGATGGTGATCATTTCTGGGCGCCTGGCCGCCGAACGGGTGCTCGGGCGCGACCGGGCCTACCGCTCCCGGGCGCCGCGCGGACCAGCGGCCTGAGCGCGCCGGAACGAAAAACCGTCTTTGCCGGGCACCCATTCCTCCCTGTTGCCGGTCACTGTGCGGCCATCGTTCGCAACGGCCGAGTGCCCTCGCTTCAAGTCCCGGTTCCAGGCGCTGGCTGCGAGACTGAGGCCATGGACGAACGGCACGCCCCCGAGACCGCGCCGGCCGGCTCCAGCCTCACCGCGCCCGGCTCCGGCCGGGACGGCAGGACACTGGCCAGCCCGGATACGAGCACCGATGCCGATCACCTGGAACGTGTTCTCTTCGAGATCAAAAAAGTGATCGTCGGTCAGGACCACATGATCGAGCGGATGCTGGTGGCGCTGCTTGCCCGCGGGCACTGCCTGCTGGAGGGTGTGCCGGGAGTGGCCAAGACCCTCGCCGTCCAGACGCTGGCGACAGTGGTCGGCGGAACGTTCGCGCGCATCCAGTTCACCAGCGACCTGGTCGTGTCCGACATCGTCGGTACCCGCGTGTACCGCCAGACCCGGGAGACCTTCGACGTCGAGCTGGGCCCGGTCTTCGCGAACTTCATCCTCGCGGACGAGATCAACCGCGCGCCCGCGAAAGTGCAGTCGGCGCTGCTGGAGGTGATGTCCGAGCAGCAGGTCTCCCTCGGCGGTGTCACCCATCGGCTGCCCGCGCCGTTTCTGGTGCTGGCCACGCAGAACCCGATCGAGTCAGAAGGCGTGTACCCGCTTCCGGAGGCGCAGCGCGACCGGTTCCTCATGAAGATCAACGTACCGTACCCGACCGGCAGCGAGGAACTGGAGATCGTCCAGCGGATGGGCGTGCGACCGCCCGCGGCCGAGTGCGTGCTGGACCCCCAGACGCTGCTGAAACTACAGCGGCATGCCGCCGAGGTGTTCGTCCACCACGCGATCGCCGACTACGCCGTGCGTATGGTGCTGGCGACCCGGTCACCCACCGAATTCGGGATGCCCGAACTTACCGGCCACCTGGCCTACGGCGCGTCGCCGCGCGCCTCGCTCGGTCTGGTCGCGGCGGCCCGCGCGCTGGCGCTGCTGCGCGGACGGGACTACGTGGTGCCCGACGACGTCGCCGCGGTGGCCCTCGACATCCTGCCGCACCGGTTGGTGCTCTCCTACGAGGCGCTGGCGGAAGGGCTGTCCACGGACGCCATCGCCGAGCGCGTTCTCCAGGCCACCCCACCGCCACAGGTCGCGCCACGCCAGCACGGCTACTCCGGGCGCTGGACCACGAACCCGCACGGCTTTCCCGAGTACCACAACCAGGGGACAACCGCGTGAGCGCCCACC
>NZ_CAKJTR010000090.1:19109-21144 GCF_917627355.1 Protofrankia sp. Cj3
GGCTCCTCCCCCGCATCGGGAACGGCTGGCCCGCTCGCCGCGGATCCGTCGATCGAACGCGCCCTGCGTCGTCTGGAGCTGACCGTCACCCGGCGCCTGGACGGGCTGCTGCTCGGTGATCACCTGGGCCTGGTACCCGGATCCGGAACCGAAAAAGCCGAAAGCCGTACCTACCACGTCGGCGACGACGTCCGGCGGATGGACTGGGCGGTCACCGCCCGTACCACCGTCCCGCACGTACACGACCTCATCGCCGACCGCGAGCTGGAGACCTGGGTACTCGTCGACCTCACCGCCAGCCTGGAGTTCGGCACCGCGGCCTGGGAAAAACGCGACCTCGCGATCGCCGCTGTCGCCGCGGTCGGCTACCTGACCGCACGCGGCGGCAACCGGCTGGGAGCGTATGTGCTCTCCGGTACCGGCCCGCGCGTACTACCCGCCCGTACCGGTCGCAACAGCCTGCGAGCACTGCTACGGACCTTGCTGGCAACACCGCGTACCGCGCTGGACCGCCCGGCCAGCGCGCCGAACGTCTCCGCGGCGACCGATCTGGCCGCGGCCGTGAACGGACTGCGTAACCCGCCCCGGCGCCGCGGCCTGGCTGTCGTGATCTCGGACTTCCTGTCGACGGACCTGTCGTGGGAACGGCCACTGCGCGCGCTCGCCGGACGCCATCAGGTACTTGCCGTCGAAATAGTCGATCCACGCGAGCTTGAGCTCCCGCGGGTCGGGCTGCTCACCGTCATGGACCCGGAGACCGGCGCGACGCTGGAGGTACCGACCTCGTCCCGCCGGCTGCGCGAGTCCTACGCCCGCGCCGCCGCGGCGCACCGCCGCGAGACCGACGCCGCGCTTCGCCGGGCCGGCGCCGCCCACCTCGTCCTGCGGACCGACACCGACTGGCTCGCCGACATCGTCCGCTTCGTCCTGGCCACCCGCCGCAGCCGCGGCGCGGGCCGGCGTCCGCCGGTCACGGCCCGGCCGGCCGGGCCGGCACGATGACCTTCCTCGCCGGCCACTGGCTGTGGCTGCTGCTGCTGGTCAGCGCGCTGACTGTCGCCTACATCGTGCTGGCGCTGCGCCGGAAGGTCTACGCGGTCCGGTTCGCCAGCGCCGGGCTGCTCGCGTCGGTGCTGCCCCGGCGCCCGCAGTGGTGGCGCCGGCATGTGCCGGCCACCGTCCTGTTGCTCACGCTGGCCACCATGGTGTTGGCCCTCGCGCGGCCGGCGAGGGCGGACCGGGTGCCCCGCGAACGCGCGACAATCATGCTGGCGATCGACGTCTCGAATTCGATGGCAGCAACGGATATCCCTCCCAACCGGCTCGAGTCGGCCAAACAGGGCGCCGAGGCGTTCGTCAATCAGCTACCACCGCGGATCAACCTCGGCCTGGTGTCATTCGCCGGCTCGGCGGCGGTTCTCGTTCCACCGACCACGGACCGCGAAACGGTCCGTTCCAGCATTCACAGCCTGCAGCTGGGTCCGTCCACCGCGATTGGCGAGGGTATCTTCGCCAGCCTGCAGGCCATCACCGTGCTGGGGGATCAGGTCATCGCGGACGGCCAGACGCCACCACCGGCGGCCATCGTGCTGCTCTCCGACGGGGAGACCCAGCGGGGACGCCCGAATTCCGAGGCCAGCCAGGCCGCTGTAAGCGTCCGGGTGCCGGTGGACACGATTGCCTACGGCACCCCGGACGGTACCCTCGACGTCGGCGGCCAACAGCTCCCCGTCCCGGTCAACGAGGCGGCATTGCGCGAGATCGCACGGACGACTGGGGGCTCCTACCACCGGGCCACGTCCGGCGACGAACTGCGGTCGGTGTATAAAAAGCTGGGCAGCTCCATCGGATACCGTACCGAGTTCCATGAAATTACCATGTGGTTTGTGGGGCTGTCGCTGTGTCTCGGCCTGACCGCCACGGCACTGTCGCTGGCCTTCTCGTCCCGAATCCCCTGAAGGGCTCCGGTGGCAGGGCGTTCGATCAGGAAGCGGCGTCCGGCTGGATGGAGCGCGAGGCGACGGAGGGAGCCGCC
>NZ_CAKJTR010000091.1:0-6201 GCF_917627355.1 Protofrankia sp. Cj3
CCGAACTATTACTCGTTCCCGCCGTTCCGCTCCGGAGTTCTCAGCCAGCCAAACAACATCAAAATAAGACCGTCGAAACAATGTCCGCAGAGTGAACGGATATGAGTACAAACTCCTTATAACCTGGATACAGCTGGAAGATTACCAGCGAGGAAGACGCTACTCAGCTGACTATAATGTCATAATTCTGATACCGCGGGCCGCGGTGCCTTCCCCACGGCCACGCCCGCACGCCATTCGATCTTTTTTTGGACGACTTTTGCTTTTAGGAGCGCACGATAAAACCGCACCGCGTCCCTGTTGCGAAATATCGAGGCCCCGCATCGCCGGGTCAGACAAAAGGCGGGAAATCCGCTCGTTCCCGACCCGGATCCGGCCGGACCTGGAACACGCCAGCGGACACCTCCTCTGAGGCGTCCCACATCCGTCGTGCCCACCCTGAGTCCGGCCAGCGCGTACCCGCCGACCACTGCACGCCCTCGAGATTCGCGCGGTCGAGCTGGGCACCGATGAGACTGGCCCCGTCCAAGCGGGCGTCAACAAGGGCCGCGCTGGTGAGGTTCGCCCCGTCCAACCGGGCATCGACGAGGGCCGCCCTGTCCAGTTGGGCACCGGACAGGTCCGCCCCGGCCAACACCGTATCGGTAAGATCCGCCCCAGCCAGCTGAGCACCAGACAGATCAGCCCCGTGCAGGCGGGCACCAGACAGGTCCGCCCCAGCCAGCACCGTATCGGTAAGATCCGCCCCAGCCAGCTGAGCACCAGACAGATCAGCCCCGTGCAGGCGGGCGCCACACAGGTCCGCGCCGACCAGCACCGTATCGGTAAGATCCGCCCCAGCCAGCTGAGCACCAGACAGATCAGCCCCAGCAAGCACGGTATCGGACAAGTCAGCACCGGCCAACAGCGCACCGCACAGGTCCGCCCCAGCCAGCACCGTATCGGACAAATCAGCCCCAAACAACACAGTATCGGACAGGTTTGCTCCGGCTAGCTGGGCACCGGACAGATCCGCGTCAAACAGGCGGGCGCCGCACAGGTCCACCCCGGCTAGCTGGGCACCGGTGGCGTTAAGCGCGATCAGATCGGCCAGGTCCGTGGGCGGTTTCGCCACGTCTGGAGAACGGGCCTGGAGCTGGCGGATGAGAGCAGCGGAGGCATGGACGGAGCCCGTACCATCATCCTGCTGGCGATCATCCCCACTGGCCTGCCCACTGACGGTCCGAGCCATGCGCACGACGGCTTCCACTTCACGGCTGGGGAACGCCTCCGCAAGGACCCGCTCAGCCCGTTCCTTGTAGCCGGCATCGCGATAACCGACATCGCGCAGGAGCCGAAGGAGCGATCGCGCCGCGTCCACGGCATCGTCGGGATCGCTGGGGTGAATCATCCTGTTGTACAGATCAACGATCTGTCGGAACAGCTGGACCCGAGTGGACGGGCTACGTCGACATCGTTCACGGGCTCCCAGCGTGCCCAGCAAGGACCGCTCGCTCAACGCGTCGAACCGGCCGTTATTGCTGTCGTGCACAAGTAGCCACCTCTCTCACGGAGTCGCCGCTCCGCTGGTGAGCGGACATCGTTTGCGGTCCCCCCGCTGTCGTTGCGTCGAACTCTGCGCCATATCGAGACTGCCGATCGCTGGTTGCATACCGGTGGTGACAAGGTTGCAGATACTGTTCGCCCGGCTTCCGCCGATCCGCAACCAATCCACGACCCGAGTCTGAAATGGTTAGCCCCGCCAGGGCCGCTGGCTTTCCCGCCAGAGCGGCTTCGCACGGCCGGCGTCCCTGCCGCTTCGGGTGTGCCTCGCAGATGACAGCCTCCCTGGACGGCGAGTGCCTCCCGGCTTCAGCACACGTCCGGCGCTGTCGCCATGAGCGCCTTACCGGCGGGCCAGGGGATGCCGGACGGAGTGGTCGAAACGCCGGAATCCGGGCCGACGGCCGGTAAGGATATGACGGTGATGTGTCGGTGATGTGTCGGTAAGGATGTGGCGCATGCCCAGGGGCCGCTGGATGATCGGTGTGTTGGTGGAGCTCGCCGGTCTGGGACTCATCGCCGGTGGTGTTATCCAGGCGGCCTCGGCCACGCACAGGCATGTCGCTACCGCCGCTGAACTCGGGGTGTACGACGGGCGGCTGACCAGGGGCGTGCTCCTGGTGGCCGGCGGGGTGTTCATATGCATGGCCAGCGGCCAGATCCGTCGGGCCGCGCCCTGTTGGCGGAGGTTGAGCCGGCTCGGCCGGGTCCTGTTCATCGGCGGATACCTGCTCGCCGCCACCGGTTTGGCCGTCATCACGCAGCATGACTCCGTCAGAAGCTTCTACGTCGGCTTCGGCCTCCAGGTGATCGGTGCGGTCGCGGTGGGAATCGGCGGGAACACGGCACGACCGGGCCTTGACCCGCCGTCACCTCACGGGTGCTCTGGCCATTGAGGACAGGTACGCCGGTAGGGCTCACCGGACAGGTAGCGGCTCCATTCCGTTCGGGTGAGGTTGCGCCCCGCGATACGGCAGGCAACCATCGCCCAGGTCTCGGTGCTGACGTCCCAGATCTGGACAGCCCCCTCGGACGTGCCGGTCAACACGGTGACGCCGTCCAGGCTGCGCGCGAGGGAGTATCCGCCGCGCGGCTGCGGCATGGCTACGCCTATCGGCGCAAGGGTGACGGCATCCCATAGATGTGCGCTGCCGTTCCCACCGATGTCGCTTGTCGTCATCACGACGCTGCCATCGCGGAGGAACTCGACCCCGCCGCTGCTTGGTGTCTGCAATGTCCGCCGTAAGGTCCCCGTCCTCGCGTCGCGGAACTCGACGACACCGACCGCTACCGTTCCATAGCCGATCGCGATCGTTGCGTTGTCCGGTGAGAACGCCAACGCTGGGGCGTCAGCGGTGGCCTCCAGCACCTGCGACCACACCGGGCTGCCGGTGGCGGTGTCGAACAGGGTGACGATGCGGCCCGGGAGATCCTCGACAGCAAGCCAGCGCCCGTCGTGGCTGTAGAAGGGGTACAAACCATCCGGGACGCCCGGATGAGCCACGCCCGCCGTGGCAAGCTTCCCCACGAGATGCGGCTGTCTGGGGTCATGGACGTCCCACAGCAGGACGGAACCGCCAGCAGCCACCGCGACCCGCCCTCCCGCCGGGCTCCATGCGATAGCGGAGAAGCTTCCGGCTGGTTGGGAGCCGGCAAGAACTGCCAGGTCGGCCCCGCTGGCCCGCTCCCACAACCGGAGCGTCCCATCCTGGCCCGGCGCAGCGAGCAACGCCCCGTCCGGGCTGAACACGACGGGGGCCGCAACGGCGCCGTCGAGTAATCGGCCCTCGGAGCGGCCGGTGGCCGCGTCCCACAGCAGAACCTGTCGATCATCAATACCTTGAGTAACGATTTTGGTATCACCGGGCAAGAAGGTGCCCGTGACCCGGCCGGTATGTCCTTGCAGGGTCCTGCCCAGCGGTGACGTGGCGCTGTCCAGGCGCCAGATATCGACCTCAGCCACGCCACTGGCGATCAGTCGTCCATCGGGCAAGAAGGCGGTCGAGGTGGTCGCACGCTCGTGGAGTGGCAGGACCGCGACCTGCTGGCCCGAAGGTATGTCGAACACCCGGATGAAGCTGGCTCCGTCATTGAGCGCGAGGCGGCGCCCGTCGTTACTGATCAGCATGCCGGCGAAGGCCGCTGTGAAGCCGGTCAGCGGCGCTTGGCGCAGCTGACCGCTGCGGACATCCCACAGCATCACGCGGTCACCAAGAGTAGTAGGCAGCGTGACAGCATCGGAGGCGAAGAAGCCAGGTGCCCCGGGAAGATCCCACAAGACCGTCCCGGAATGGGCATCCCATATCCGTGTCGACGAGCCGCCGAAGATCCCAGCGGCCAGCCGGCTCCCGTCCGCATTGATCATGACCATTGGGATGTCGCCAGGTTTCGCCGGGAAGTGCAGCGGCGCCCCGATCTGCCGCGGTGTGTCAGGGGCCGAGCGATCCCACAGCGCGATCTGCCCATTGTCGTCGATCACAAAAAGCCGGGAGGGGTCAGTCGGATCGAACTGTCCGTAGGCAAGCCCGTTGCCGGCCCGGATCGGCGCTCCGACCTGCTCACCGCTGATGACATCCCAGATGACCACGGTTCCGTCGTTCCCGCCGACGGCAAGCAGCGTCGCGTCCGCATTGAAGAGTGCGAGTTCGCGGCTGGTGTGCCAGCGCAGTGTGCGCTGGACCTGGCCGGTACGCAGGTCCCACAGCCGGACCGTGCCGTCCCGTCGCGGCTCGGCGAGCAGCCGCCCGTCCCAGCTCACCGACGGGGGGACCAGCGGCAGCAGGTTGGGCGCATCGAAACGAATGACCCGGTCGAGGCTGGCAGGGGTGTGAACGAGCGCGGTCTGCAGGCCGGCTTCGGTGTCCCGGGATGGCTGGAGCCGGTAGCTCTCCACGCCGAGCAGCAGCGCCAGATCAACCTGGTCAGCGCCGAGGCTGGCGGCCACCGTCGCCAGCTGGGCGGCCTGCGCCGACCTGGTGGCGACGTGGGCCAGCCGCGCCTGGCGGTCCGCCGTGCTTCGCTGCATGACCGCCAGACCCGTGCTGACCAACGCGACCACGAGCAACGCGGCCAGCACGGAGGCCAGCGAGCGCAGCCGCCGGGCGGCTCGCCGGGCGTCGTGCAGCGCATGTTCCTCCGCGGCTGTGGATGCCGCGAGGAATGACTGTTCCAGTGGGTTGGCGTCATCCGGATAGGCGTCCGCCCATTCCTTGGCGGCCTGTAGCCGGGCATCGCGGTAGAGGTCGCCCGGAGCATGACCGGCCGCTACCCAGGCGCTGGCGCTCTCGGTGAGGTGGCGGTGCACCCGGTGGCCGTCGCGGTCGGCCTCCAGCCAGGTCCGCAGCCTGGGCCATTCCCGCAACAGCGCCTCGTGCGCGACCTCCACCGTGTCGTCGGCCGCGATGACCAGCCGTCGCCCGATCAAGGCGGTGAGCACGGCCTCCGCCTGTTCGCTGCCAGCCAGCTCGGACCGCGGCGCGCGGCGTCGCAGGTCGGCTCCGTCCTCACCAGGAGTGGCGAGCCGGAGGAACAGGCGGCGGAGAATCGCCCGGCCCTCGTCATCGAGGCTGTCATAGACGCCGTCGGCGAGCCGGGTGATCGCCCCGGCGACACCGCCCGCCTCGCGGTAGGCGGCGACACGAAGTGTCTGGCCGTCCCGGCGCTCCCAGGTCGCCAACAGTGCGGTGGACAGCAGCGGCAGTGCCCCGGGCTCCTGCCGTGCGTCGGCCAGGACCGCGTCTGTGAACCCTTCCTCGAGTTCCAGCCCGGCAACCCGGGCGGGTTTCTCAATCGCCTGCCGCAGCCCGCCCACAGCCATCGGACCGACGAGGACGGTGTTGTCGCCAATGAGGCGGGCGAGCGCGGGATGACGGGCGAACCGGCCGTAGCAGTCGGCACGCACGGTGAGAACGACGCGAAAGCGCCCGTCAGCGCGTTCGAGTGCGCCGACCAGACGGTCGATCAGCTCCTCCCGGCCCTCCTGCGTCCACATGGTGATTGCTTCCTCGAACTGGTCCAAGACGACAAGCTCGTTCCCCCTGCTGCCGCTGTCGAGGTCCAGCGCGGTCGGGTCTGTGGTGCCGGTCCGCAGCAACCGGATCCGCCACCGGTCGCTGCCCGGCAGCACACCCGATCGCAGCGCCGGCACCAACCCGGCCCGCACCACCGACGACTTCCCGCTGCCTGACGGGCCCACCACGGCCAGCAGCGGCGTGGCAATGCAGCGGGTCACCAACTGCCCGACAAGCCGTTCCCGCCCGAAGAAGTACGGGGCGTCCTGTTCGTCGAAGCGCGCCAGCCCCTTGTACGGGCAGACGACGGTCTCTGTCTCACCAGCCGGGCGGGCGCAGACGACCGGCGAGACGGCATGGCGAGTCCTCGCCCGCTGCAGATCCAGAACCTCAGCGACCATCGCCTGCTCAGCCGCGACCAGGTCCAGGCGGCCTGTCGCCACCCGCACGGCTGTCTTGCCGACCCGCTCACCGGCGCGGGCAACCGCCCAGCCAGCCGCATCCTCGTGGACCCGCGCCGGGATTCCGCCGGAGGACACGGCCACCGCCTCGGCCGCCACCGGCAGGTCCTCATCGCTCACGTAGCCGGCCACGATCGCACTGATCTGATCGACCCCAAGCGGGCCAAGCCGCAGGACGCGCTCCGCGT
>NZ_CAKJTR010000091.1:6871-20428 GCF_917627355.1 Protofrankia sp. Cj3
GCCTTCCGCCCGCTCGTCGCGTGGTCTGGCTGTGACGACGATGAGCACCGGCAACCGCACGGCCGCGGCCGCCAATCGCTCCACCTCCCGCGGGTCCATCCCCGCCGGGTCGTCGATGACGACCAGTACCGGGCGCTCCGCCGTGGAGCCCGCGAGCGTCTCGGTCTCCACCGATCCGACGACGAGCACAGCGCCGCGGCCACCCACCCGGCGAGCGAACTCCGCGACGAGCCGGCTGGCACCCATCCCCGGTTCGCCCTCGACGATGACGGCTCCCCCCGCGTCGTCGAGGGCATGCCCCCACATCTGTTCCAACCAGTGCAGTTCCACATCCCGCCCGAGCAACGGGTTGCGGTCTCCGCTCAGCCCAGCCGGCAGGCCCTGCGGGTGTACGGCGTCCGGGAGCAGGCTGGGCTGCTCGGCAAGGATCGCCGCGTTCAGCGCGCGCAGTTGCTGGCTGGGCTCCACACCGATCTCGCCCACGAGCCGGGTCCGGGCCGAACGGTAGGCCTCCAGCGCTTCCGCCTGCCGCCCCGACTCGTAAAGCGCGACCATCAGCTGGCCCCAGAACCGCTCCCGCAACGGATATGCGGCCACCAGCGACTGCAGCTCGCCGACCAAGGCCGCCGCATGGCCGAGGGCGAACTCGGCGTCGAGACGGTCGGCTACCGCGGCCAGCCGCAGCTCCGCAAGCTGATCGCGTTCTGCCACCGCGAACTCGGCGTCACCCAGATCCTCGTACGCATCCCCTCGCCACAGCTCCAGCGCACGCCGGAACCGGGCAAACGCGAGCTCGGGTGCGCCGGCCAGCAGCGCCGGCCGCGCCTGCCCGACAAGCTGTTTGAAAAGTGCCGCGTCCAGGGCCGCCGTGTCGACGCGCAGGCTGTACCCCGACGGCACCGTGACCAGAACCCGCCACCCCGCTGGCGGACGGTCCAGCTCCAGCAGTCGACGCAGCCGGGCAATGTAGCTTCGCAGCGTTTTCTCCGCCGTCGGCGGCGGGGCCGCTCCCCACACCCCGTCCACCAGGCGCGGCACCGAGACAGCCCGGTTACGCTCGGACAGCAGCAGGCCAAGGAGTGTCCGCTCCCGCGGGCCTCGCAACGGCAGCGGCTGACCGTCCCGGCGGACCTCCAGCGGCCCCAGTACCCCGAACCACAGGCCGGGCGAGGCACCGCCGACGACCTCGCCAGCAGGCTCACACGCTGGAGCCGCCAGCCCGCCAGCACCCTTGCCGGCCATGTCGGTTATCCCCTTCGCCATCGGAGCCCTGCCCGACCTGCCCGACGACGCCGGCTGGTTGTCCGAGACTGTTGTGTTGACGAAGTCCGCTGTCTCCGCGGCCGGCCAGACATGATCAAAAGATGCGTCGGTGTCCCGCCCGTCCACCGCGTCCAGCCTCCGAGTTCACGGGATTCCAGCCCTCGACAGAAATGATCATGCTGGCGCCACGCTGGTATCTGTACCGAGCGCTGTCCGGCCCGGACGTGGGAGAACTGCTCGCGGAACACGGACTGGCCGCTGACCATGTGACCGGCTACCGGTGCGCGCGGTGGTTCATCCCACCATCGACCGAAGCAGCCCGACCGTGCCGGTAGACGCCAGGGAAGCATCGGTCCGTCGGCAGCCGGGATCCCAGCGCAGCGGGCTGGGATCCCGGCTGCCACCGCCGCACAGGCTGAAGAAACACCTCCGCCGCACAGCGAGGATCGGTTCCCAGCATGGGAACGTGCGGACCCACCGCGGCCACTGCAAACTCGGTATCGATACCAACCCCCGTCTACGGCTGACGGTCACCTCCGCCGAGCCCACCTTGGTCAGCTGGTCAGCAGGACCCACCGCGTCGATCCGACGGCCGCGGCAGGACTCCGCCGGGAAAAGCGAAACCCCACGCCCACAGCGGACGGTCGCGCCCCGCGCCCGCTCACGGACAGGAGGCCATAAGCAAGTCGATGATCGACAATCAAGGGAACCAGCCTCATCGCCCGACGAAAAATCCAGGTCGGCGCGGTGCTTTCACGGAGCCCCACGTCGAAGCCGGTTTCGGCCGCCTCGTACCCCTGCTGTTCATGCCTTCATGGTCACCCAGCCCGGCCTTGTCCGCCATCTCCACATGGAGATCTCTTTACCGAGACCTCCGTTTGGCGCTACCTGACGCTGTCGGCCTGGTGCACGATGCCGGGCGTGGCGGAACAGAGCAGCGAGACCGTGTGGGACTTCACGTCGGTGTTGCGGGAGGACCGGCTGTCGCCGGAAATCGACACCACAATTGCACATCCAGCCCGCCGGTATGACTACTGGCTCGGCGGCAAGGACAACTTCCTACCCGACCGGGAGTCCGGAGATGCCATCGCCGCAGCATTTCCTACCATCCGGATCGCGGCCCTCGAGAACCGCCGATTCCTGGGAAGGGCCGTACAGTTCCTGGCTGAGGAGGCGGGTATCCGACAGTTTCTTGACATCGGCACCGGTATCCCGACCGCGAACAACACGCACGAGGTCGCCCAGGCGATCGCCCCCGAGTCACGCGTCGTGTACGTCGACAACGACCCGATCGTGCTTGCCCACGCCCGTGCCCTGCTGACCTCCGACCATCGCGGCGCCACCGCCTATCTGGACGCGGACCTCCGGAACCCCGAGAAGATCCTGAGTCATCCGGATCTCCAGCGGACGCTGGACCTGTCTCGCCCGGTAGCGCTGATGCTGATCGCGGTCCTGCACTTCGTCCCCGATGCCGATGATCCGTACGGCGCCGTGTCCCGGCTGCTGGCGGCCCTGCCGTCCGGCAGCTATCTGGCCATCTCCCACGTGACGAGGGATTTCATGTCGCCGGGGACCGCCGCAAGCGTCGACGATGTCATCGCCACAACCCGGGTAACGTTTCAGATGAGGAACCGAGCGGAGGTCGCCCGGTTCCTCGGCGGGCTCGAACTGATATCTCCGGGTATTGCGGCCCTGCCTGCCTGGCGAGCCGAGAACGAACCACAGCCTCGTCCGTCCGCCGCGGACACGGCAGCCTACGGTGCAGTGGCCCGCGTTCCGTAGACATCAGAAGCCATCGGACGGCAGCCCGCGGGCGACGGCCATCGCCGGGTATGCTCACCGCCGCCGCTTACCTCGGGTACCGTCAAACTGGAATCGGAAGTCCGGAACTGACTGGAGCCATCGTTCACAGTGCGCTTTGCCACGGCGGCCTTCGCTACCGATCTGGTGGCTGGTCAGAATCAGTATCTGTTCGCCATCCCCGCCGCACGCGGGATGCGCGGGCGGACACATTCGCCCGCGACATGACAGCGCGTTTCAACAGAGTTGGCCACCGCCGTGGCGGCCAGGAAGAGCACGGCATCTTCTCAACGACGCTGACATCAAGGATGTCATGACCGCTGGGTCCGGACGCCCCGCCACTGATCTACCAGTGGAGCCCACGAAATGCTGTGGTTTGCTGCTCTGACGGAGCATAAGGTGGTCAGAAAGCTCGGGGAAAAGATGATCGAGACGGTGTTCCGAAGTGCGGATCTGCCCGCGGGAGAACGGTTTGATGCCTGGCGTGCGATGGCCCACTGGGCCACTGCCCCGCTGGAGTTTCGCAGCGACCACGAGGAAGACTTCCCAGCGACCTTGCGCCTGCTGGAACTCGGTGCTGTGGACATGTTCACAGCATCTTTTCCGTCGTTACAGGTACTTCGGACCCCAAAACTGATCAAACAGTCCGATACCGAGCAGTACGAGATGGGCTTTCTCCTCCGCGGGAACGCGAGGCTTTCCCAGCTGGGCCGGGACGTCACGGTCGCCACGCGCGAGCTGGTCCTCTATAATACCTGGCGCCCTTTCGATATCTGGATAGGTTCCGGCCGCCACGACATGGCCACAACAGTAGCGATCCGTGTTCCTCGAGCGCTGCTGCCGCTGCCCTCAGCCGCGACCGATCAGCTGATCGCCCGGCGGATATCGGGCAGCACGGGGATCGGTGCCCTCCTCGTGGGACTCGTCACCAACATGATCGCGAACACGAGCCCTTACCAGCCCAGCGACGCACCCCGGCTGGGAACCGTCCTGCTCGACCTACTGACCGCGCTGCTTGCCCATGAAGTTGATGCCGACCGCTTTTTACCATCAGACACCCGCCAGCGAACGCTCGCCTTGCGTATTCGATCATTCATCCAGCAGCGGCTGGGCGAAGCTCAGCTGACCCCAAGCAGCATCGCCGCGGCCCACCACATCTCTACCAGCCAGTTGCATCGCATTTTCCAGCAACAGGACCTCACCGTCTCCGCTTGGATCCGCAGCGAACGCCTAAAGCGCTGTCGCCACGATCTCACCGACCCCGCGCTGCACGCAACACCCATCCACGTCATCGCCGCCCGCTGGGGGTTCTCCTATCCCGCCGACTTCAGCCGCGCTTTCCGCGCCGCTTACGGCATCTCACCCCGTGACTATCGTCACACAGCGCTCCACAACTCAATCGATGAGACGCACCGTTAAGAAATCAGCGACGCTATGCTAACGCCTTCCAGCCGGGTAAACTGGCATCCTGGCCTGAAGCACGCTCTGTAGTCTTGAGCTACCCATGTAGATGACATCGACACATGAATAAATCATGACCGGGTCGGTCATAGCCCGCTATTTTCGTGGTTGTGAGGTTCCACCATGCCCGACGATGACACCGACAGTCGAACGTTTGCTTTGATCACGGAGGTGAACGAGGAGATTGAACAGAAGATTGCCGCGCACGCGTCCACGAGCCTGCGCATCCTGCTCGATGTCATCGCCGCTAGTCAGGCAGCTGTCACCCAAGGCGACATGACCACGCTGAGCGCCCAGCCCGGGCAACTGCACCGGGCACGTGAGGCGCTGCAGGCAGCCCTTGTCAACACCAACCTCCTGCTAGAACAAGAGCGACGAAGAACGGGTCGTCCTGGCCCCGAGCTCTCGGCCACCGGCGGTGTCGAATGCACCGCGCTACAAGCCCTCGCATGGAGGCCCTCCGGCAGTAGGGCGTTCGATCAGACAGCGGCGTCCGGGTGGCTGGATCGCGAGCCGGACAACCCTATTACCGGAGCCTCTTAGAGAGCATTCGTTCATTTTGTGATGTTTCAGTCAGGTTTCTGGCGATGGTGAGGCGGGGCAGAGTCGAACCATCCCCCGTCAGAGCCGCCTCGGGCGGTGCAGACGACGGCGCAGGTGAGTCGATACCCCACCTCGCCGTTCCCGAATCCTGGCAATTGCCGCGTACCGGATCCGACAAACTTCGCCTAATCTGAACGAGATACGCTCTTAGAGCACTCGGCGGACACCTCGGCGGACAGCCCCACGGGTGGCGGCGGTTCCGTCCCGTGACTGGGAACCGGCCGGGCCGGGGACGAATCAGGCGGGGTTCCGAACTGATCGGACATCATGAAATCTCCCCAGGACGAAAATCTAACCTGAATTCGCTCAGAACGTCGGCAATAGCCGCAATAGCTGATATTATCACGCGGCGCGGTGGGACCGAGGCACGCGCCTCGCGGTGCCGCGTCCCCTGTTAGCGGGCGGGCGTGGAACGTATGTCGACCAGGACGCCAGCCACGCGTCCAGCCCTGGCCTTCTTCACCGTCTCTATCTGGAGATCTCCTTATCGAGA
Source organism: Protofrankia sp. Cj3 (assembly GCF_917627355.1). Classification (NCBI taxonomy): domain Bacteria; kingdom Bacillati; phylum Actinomycetota; class Actinomycetes; order Frankiales; family Frankiaceae; genus Protofrankia; species Protofrankia sp. Cj3. The sequence continues at coordinate 12,492 of NZ_CAKJTR010000091.1, forward strand.
CCTCCGTTTGGAGCTACTCGGTGCTGTCGGTCCTGGCGCAGGCTCCTTGCTGTGACGCGGACGCTCGACCTGCGGAAAGCAGGGTGCCGCTGACCGTGTAAGCCGACAGCCCGCGGTGCCCGCTCCGGGCAGTACCAGCGGCACCCGGAAGGCTCCCGAACACCTTCCCGGCCACAGCTGTGATGGGAGATTCTCTTTTCTCGCGCGTGGCTGCCCGCCTACCTCATACGATCACTTCGCCAACCAGGTCAGCGGCCGGCTATGTGACGTCCGGGCCGCCGGCCGCAGGCAACGCGGGTTGATCATCACTTCCCATCATCGAATGCACACGGCAGGCTATCCCCCCGATGACATCGTGGGGATCATCGGTAGGGACGCACAACCCGCGCCGTGCAAGACCTCCTGTACCGCCATGGCACAACGCTGAAGGGATGGGACGGGCCATGACTACCGATCACGACGACATGGACCGGCTCCCGGCCGCGTTCCCCCTCGATGACGACCTTATCCGCTGGGCACAGGCCCGTTCTCCCGACATACTCGCCGCCGAGCCGGATGCCCGCGCCGCCGCGAGAGCGCCGGTGAACCCGGCTGACCGTGACTTCACCGGCGCCCGCTTGGACGGGGCGGACCTCACCGGCGCCGACCTGCGCGGGGCGGACCTCACCGGCGCCGTGCTGTCCTGGGCGACCCTCACCGGCGCCCGGTTGGACGGGGCGGACCTCACCGGCGCATGGCTGGACGGGGCGGACCTCACCGGCGCCGTGCTGTCCTGGGCGACCCTCACCCACGCCGGGCTGGTCGGGGCGGACCTCACCGGCGCCGACCTGCGCGAGGCGAATCTGCGCGGGGCGGACCTCGCCAACGCCTGGCTGGGCGGGGCTGACCTCACCGGGACGCTGTGGTCGAGGGACACCCGCTGGCCGGACGCCGAGTGGGCATGGCGGATACGTGACTCCTCGGACGAGGTATCCACCGGCCTGTTCCGGGTCCGGCCGGATTCGGGCCGGGATCACGAAGCCTCGCTGTCCCCTGTCTGACGCGGCGCGTTCCCGGCCACCCGGGCAAAACAACCACAAAGCCTCCGGCCATAACCGGAAGCAACGTTCCGGAAGCCCGCGGGCGCGGTTCCGGAAGCCCGCGGGCGTGCTTCGTCAGGATTCTTCCCGCGTGGGGTGGCAGCGGTTGCCGCTCGCTACAGCGTGCGCACCAGGCGATCGGCGAGGATGCGCGTGAAGCGAGACGGATCGCCGAGTTCTCCGCCTTCGGCCAGCAACGCCATTCCATACAGCAATTCCGCTGTCTCCGTGAGAACGTCGGATTCCGCTTCCCGCTCGTGTGCCTTTCGCAGCCCCGTTACCAGGGGGTGCGTGGGATTGAGTTCCAGAATACGTTTGGGATGCGGCACCTCCTGCCCCATCGTGCGGTACATCTTCTCCAGGGTCGGTGTGATGTCGTGCGTGTCACCCACGATGCAGGCTGGCGACGTGGTGAGACGTGCGGACAGGCGGACCTCCTTCACCTCTTCCCGCAGCTTCGTCGCCATCCAGGACAGCAACGCGGCGAACGCCTGCTGCTGTTGTTCCCGGTCGGGTTCGGCGCTCTTCTTCTCATCTTCGGTGTCGAGGTCGACCTGGCCCTTGGCGATCGACTGCAGTGGTTTGCCGTCGAACTGCGCGACCCGTTCGACCCATACTTCATCGACCGGATCCGTCAAGACCAGAACCTCGTAACCCCTGGCGCGAAAGGCCTCCATGTGCGGTGATCTTTCGATCATCAACCGAGAATCGCCGGTCATGTAGTAGATGTCGTTCTGGCCGTCCTTCATGCGGTCGACGTACTGCCGCAGGGTGGTTGGCTGGTCCGGGTCGTGTGTCGAGACGACAGAAACGATCTCGAGTATCGCCTCTCGGTTCTCGACATCGTCGAGAAGGCCCTCCTTCACGGCACGACCGAACTCGTTCCAGAAGGCCCGATAGCGCTCGGCCTCGTTGGCCTGCATGTGCTTGACCGTCGCGAGCACCTTCTTGACCAGCCGGCGGCGTACCAGCTGGATCTGGCGATCCTGCTGGAGGATCTCACGCGAGATGTTGAGCGACAGATCATGCGCATCGACGACACCCTTGATGAAGCGGAGGTAACTCGGCATGAGCGCCTGGCAGTCGTCCATGATGAAAACACGCTTCACATACAGCTGAATTCCCTGCTTACCCTCCCGCATGAACAGGTCAAACGGCGCGCGGGACGGGATGAACAACAGCGCCTCGTACTCGAAGTGCCCTTCGCCCTTCATATGAATGGTCTCGAGTGGATCGGTCCAGTCGTGGCTGACATGCTTGTAGAACTCGTTGTACTCAGCCTGGTCGACATCATCTCGTGAGCGCGCCCACAACGCCTTCATGGAGTTGAGCTGCTGGATTTCGATCGTCGTCGTGTCATCTTCGCCGGTCCGTTCGGCAGCCATCCGGATGGGCCACGAGATGAAATCAGAATACCGCTTTACGATCTCCCGAATCTTCCACTCGGCGGTGTAGTCGAAAAGACGGTCCTCGCTGTCCTCAGGTTTCAGGTGCACGGTTACCGCAGTGCCCTGCGGTGCGTCGTCGACCGACTCGATGACATATGTGCCCTCGCCGCTCGACTCCCACCGGGTGCCAACGCTTTCACCGGCTCGACGGGTCAGCAGCGTGACCTTGTCCGCCACCATGAAGGTGGCGTAAAAACCGACACCAAACTGTCCGATAAGATCGTACGACGCCGCGGCGTCCTTCGACTCCTTCATCTTCCGGAGCAGCTCGGCCGTTCCGGATTTGGCGATAGTACCGATGAGCTGGATGACATCGTCACGGGACATGCCGATGCCGTTGTCGCGCACGGTCAGGGTACGCTGTTCCTGGTCGGCCTCAATATCAATACGCAAGTCAGATACGTCGGCCTGGAGGTCGTTGTTGACCAACGACTCGAGTCGCAGTTTGTCGAGGGCATCAGATGCGTTGGATATCAGCTCACGCAAGAAGATATCTTTGTTGGAGTAGATCGAATGGACCATCAGCTGTAGCAGCTGACGCGTCTCGGCCTGGAATTCCAGCGTCTCAATCCGGTTGCTCACGGGACTCCTCTATGCGGGCACAAGGGTCGTTCGTGGAAAGGATACCGAGTGGCCGTGCGTTGATGGCTGCGGTCGCAACCCGCCAGCGCATCAGTCCTGGCGAATGCTGCCTGCCGATCGGCGGGCTGCGTGCGCGGCCGGTGGGGGCCCAGTACTCCACGTGGGGTATTGACCCGCATGTTCGCCTGTGAGATAAGAGGCTTGCGCTGGGCAGGCTGGATGGCCGTACCGCGCTGGCTTCGCCATGGCCTGGCACGCGGCACCCGCGGCCGAGGCTGCCCGGTGCGCGCGGAGAGGCCGGGAGGGAGATGGAACTCCTGATCTTGTCAAGTAGTTTTTACGACACGTGAAAAAATATCCCGAGCGACGGCTCCGACACTCGGCCAAACTCTTCGACAGATCGATCCCGCCACGATAACCAGCCCTGCGTGAATGCAGCCCAGCCAAAGCCTATGATCGGCCCGGCCAGCACCACCGAGCGTCCCGAGTATGGAGTGCCCTGTGAACGACTACATCGACAGCTACCCACCCCCCACGTTCGACACCACCAAGCCGCACTCCGCCCGCGCCTGGGACTACTGGCTGGGCGGTAAGGACAACTTCGCCGTCGACCGCGAGTTCGCGGACCGATACGCCGAAATCTTCCCAGAGATCATCGAGATTGCCCGCGCCGACCGGGCCTTCCTCGGCCGCGCGATCAGCTACCTGGCCGGTGAGGCGGGTATCCGCCAGTTCCTCGACATCGGTACCGGCCTGCCCACCGTGGACAACACCCACGAGGTCGCCCAACGGATCGCCCCGGACTCCCGCATCGTCTACGTCGACAACGACCCACTCGTGCTGGTTCATGCCCGCGCCCTGCTCAGCAGTAGTCCTGAAGGCGCCACCGCCTACATTGACGCCGATATGCGCAGCCCCCAGAAGATCCTCAACATCGCCGACCAAACCCTGGACTTCACCCAGCCCATCGCGCTCAGCCTCTTAGGGATCATGGGGACCATCGCCGACCTCGATGAGGCACATGCGATTGTGAAGGAATTCATGAACGCCCTGCCCTCGGGCAGCTATCTGGCCGTCAACGACGGTACCGATGTCCTCATGGGCGAGGCGCGCCGCCAGGAACTCCTCCAGCTCACCCGCGAACGCCCCGGCTACGGGTACTACCACCGTCGTACCCCTGAGCAGATCGCCCGGTTCTTCACCGGCCTCGAGCTCCTCGAACCCGGGGTAGTGTCAACCCCCCTCTGGCGGCCCGCCCCCGGGAGCATCCCCACCGCGTTGGACGCGTTCTGCGGTGTCGCCCGCAAGCCCTGAGTACCCCGCGGATCGCGGCGGTACCCTCAGGCAGGACGATATACGGGAGACACGATGACAGTGCAGCCGGATCGGGGGCCGGTTGCGCTCCGAATTCTACTTGGTGGCCAGCTGCGCCGGCTCCGGGAGAGCCGGGGTATCAGCCGCGAGGCGGCCGGGTACGAGATCCGAGGCTCCGAATCGAAGATCAGCCGACTGGAACTGGGGCGGGTCGGGTTCAAGGAACGTGATATCGAAGACCTGCTCACCCTCTACGGGATCGTCGACGAGGCCGGACGAGCGCCGATGCTCGCGCTGGCTCGGGAGGCCAACCAACCCGGCTGGTGGCACCGCTTCGCCGATATTCTGCCGGACTGGTTCGAGTCGTACCTGGGCCTGGAGAGCGCCGCGACACTGATCCGGACCTACGAGGTCCAGTTCATCCCAGGCCTGCTCCAGACCGAGGACTATGCCCGTAGCGTTATCATCCAGAGTAATGCCCCTGGCACCGTCTCGGCCAAGGACATCGAACGCCGAGTCGACATGCGGATGAGCCGGCAAAAGGTGCTGGACCGCCCGAATCCACCCCGGCTGTGGGCTGTGCTGGACGAAGCGGCCCTGCGGCGCCCGATCGGCACGCCCGCGGTGATGCGCACTCAGCTGGAACGGCTGATCGCGGTCTCCGAGCGACCGAACCTCGCCATCCAGGTGATGCCCTTTGCGTTCGGCGGCCACGTCGCGGAAAGCGGCGCCTTCAGCGTCCTGCGCTTCGCCGAACCAAACCTCCCGGACATAATCTACCTGGAGCATCTCACCGGCGCGGTCTACCTGGACAAGGTAGCGGACGTGAGCCGCTATGCGGAGGCCATGAATCGTCTCAGCGTCGACAGCTTGCCGCCCGACAAATCCGCCGAGCGCCTCGCCAGAATCATCGCCGAGACATAACCGGCATCGGCTCGGCCGGCAAGCGCGATGAGCCGCCGCCATCAGCTCCGCTGACGACGGTGGCTCATCGCATTCAAAGCATCAGAGCAGGAACGGGAAAAGGAAACGGGGCCAGGGCACGCACCTCGCGTCATTGCTCCCCGTCCAGCGCCGCGCGATGCACGGGTACCCCGGCTCGTCGGTCGCCACCCACCACCTCCGGTGCCTGCCTCCGCCGCCTCGCGATGCACGCACCCCAGCCCCACTCCTTGATCCACACCCCTATTGCCGGGCGCTCTGAGAGAGCGTGTGAGATCGCCATTCCGGCTCGCCGCGTCCAGGCGCCCCCTGGCCGCGTTGTCGGCCACACCGAGACAACTCATCCGGTATCGCTTCGGCCTTCCGCCTTGCCAGGGGGCGCCTGGACGCGGCTCACTGATCGAAAGCCCGATCTCACACACGCTCTTAGCTAGACGAAACCACATCGATTCCCACTGATCGGGCCATCGTCGCGACGTCACGGACGCCGGGGTATCCTGGCGGTGCCGCGGCAAGAAAACGTCGGACTTTCGCTGCCGCTGTTGGCCCGAACGGACCCATCGGAGCACCGGCCGCGATGGCCTTCGCCATCAGTTCCGCCGCGCGGTCCGGCTCCTTGTCTGCCAGCGCCAAGGCATGTGACATGGCCAGGTGGTTCCGCAACCCGGTCGGACCATTGTGGGTTACCGTCGGCGTCCACTCCGCGGCGATGCGCATGGCCGGAGCCGTCTGCCCAAGCATGGCGTAGACATCCACCGCGGTCACTGCCAACTCGGCCTGTGACAGCCCCTGGAACGGACGCGCATGGAACGCTGGAGCGCCGTACCGATTCGCGGTCTGCCGCGCCGCGCAGAGCGAGCTACCGGCATTAACCTGATCCCCGAGCGCGGCGTAGGCTTTCGCGGAGATCGCGTGCAGCCGTGTCATCTGCAGTCCCCCCGCGACCATCCCGACCCACTTGGCACTGTGCGCAAGCGCCATCTTCGGGTTGCCGCTGGCAAGCGCTGCCGTCGCCCACGTCCCGGCGATGTGCGCGCCCAAGCCGAGATGCGCGATCTCATCCGCATGATTCGCGGCAGCCGACAACGACTGCTCCGCTTTGACGTACTTGCCCTGATCTACGAAGGACAGTCCGAGCAGCGCTCCGAACATGGCCTGGGCCTCGTGCGTGTCCCGCTCGGCCTTTGCTGAGAGCCGGCCCTGCCGTAAGCCCGCGAGAGTCCGGAGATGCACACGGATCACGTTCGCCGTGACAGCGACGTCCTGATCCATATACCGGGCCATGATGCGGTCCGCCGCGGCCTTGGCCGTGTCGATGGTGCTCATGCCGTCCATCCCGATGACGAGCCCTGCCGCGGTAAGGGCGGCGAGAGCGTCGGCATCCCTCCTGGTGATGTGCATGCCCGCACTGAGGCCCTCCTGTGTGATCTGACTTGCGGTTCCGCATCGTGAGCACGAACCTGCCTGGAGTGCGATCACAGCAACTATAAGTCATTGCATACGTGGTTGCACATGCGGCTGCACGTGCAACCCTACCAAGATCTATAATCTCGCCGTCCTCGTGACCAGCGTGCCCGAGCTGAAACCGGCCTCACCAACGGCGAGAGCCGCGAAACCCGCCGCCGCACGCCACGCGGGCCCATCCGCGTTCCGTCCCGACTCCGTTGGGTTTCAACTTTTTGCGTGTCAGCGGACATGGTAACCTCACCGTCACCATTCACATAAAAACTGTAAACGACCAATCAGCTTCAGGTATCCAACAACCACCGGTCACGACAAACCACCGCCAGGCCCGCCAGCACAGGACCGACCAGCAGGCGGCACAACGCCGATGAGCACCAGCTGGCCGGCCAGCGTGGCGCGCACACTCCCGCCGCAGCCACTGGCAGCCTGGTCGTCATGGTTTTCCGGAGAACGCCGGGTAGCCGTACGCTCGGAGGACCGACACAATGGCCGTACCCATACGCATAGCCGGGAATGGGCACGGCTACACGCGAGCCCATATCGGTACGCACCCGAAAACAGCCAGGAACGACACAGCGCGTAAACGAGGACACGGCCGAGCGTAATAGTTCACAACGAGTGTTTACAGGCATCCTGCCTTTTGGGACAGTATGCCAACATGAAGCCAACAAACAAACTCGGTAGTCTTTCTCAACGCCTGGTATTGACGCTCAGCTGTCCGAACCGGCGCGGCATCGTCGCGGCGGTGTCCGCCTTCGTCACGGATACCGGCTGCAATATCATCGAGGCCCAGCAGTACGGGGATCCCGACAGCACCCATTTCTTCCTGCGCCTGGCCGCCGACCTTGAGGAACCGCACGGCAGCCTTGACCAGATACGAGTCGCTTTCGGTACGGTCGCCGATACGTTTTCGATGGACTGGCGGATCTGGGACGCCGCCGTCCAGCCACGGATATTGATTATGGTGTCACAACACGATCACTGCCTGGCCGACCTGCTGTCGCGCCACCGCGCCGGCACCCTGCCCGTCCACATCGTCGGTATCGTCTCCAACCATCAGGACGCCACGGAACTGGCCAGCTGGCACGGCGTGCCCTTCCACCACTTA
>NZ_CAKJTR010000092.1:0-2541 GCF_917627355.1 Protofrankia sp. Cj3
ACGACATCCTCTACTGGCACACCAGCCCCGGCCTCCAGGGAAGATCCCCGCGCGTGCGGGGACGACGTCGTTCATGCCGCACCCCTCCATACCTCCCGCGGAAGATCCCCGCGCGTGCGGGGACGACGCCACCGCCTCCTGCGCATCGCCAGCAGGGGGCGGAAGATCCCCGCGCGTGCGGGGACGACGAGCATGTTCCGCACGGTGTCGGGTCGCACGAAGGAAGATCCCCGCGCGTGCGGGGACGACGAGCTCGGCGAGGTAGCGATCGACCGAGTCGACGGAAGATCCCCGCGCGTGCGGGGACGACGTCCTCGGGCGTGACGCCGCATGCGACGAGCCCGGAAGATCCCCGCGCGTGCGGGGACGACGCCCACTTTCAGCGCGTGCCGGTGCCCTTGCACGGAAGATCCCCGCGCGTGCGGGGACGACTCCACGAGTCGGTCGGAGACGTCACCCCAGGTTGGAAGATCCCCGCGCGTGCGGGGACGACCCGACCAGCTGCTGGACAGCCAACCGCTCCCGGGGAAGATCCCCGCGCGTGCGGGGACGACCAATCGCCCCTCAAGCGGAGCACGACCGGAACGGGAAGATCCCCGCGCGTGCGGGGACGACGCCCAGGGCGAAGAGCATGGGCGTCTCGAAGCTGGAAGATCCCCGCGCGTGCGGGGACGACTCGCGTGCGCGCGCCCGCGCGCCTTGAGCCCCGGGAAGATCCCCGCGCGTGCGGGGACGACTCACCGCTCTCCGAATTTCAAACCTCCCCCGCGGGAAGATCCCCGCGCGTGCGGGGACGACGTCTTCTGGCCGACTGGGCCCGGCCCGAACGATGGAAGATCCCCGCGCGTGCGGGGACGACGTGCGGAAACTCCGGAATGCCATTCCCGCAGGCGGAAGATCCCCGCGTGTGCGGGGACGACGGCAACGAACTCGTACTGCGCCGAGGCGTCCAGGGAAGATCCCCGCGCGTGCGGGGACGACCGATCGTGGCGCGCCGCGCTACGGGACAGGGACGGAAGATCCCCGCGCGTGCGGGGACGACATCGCCGAGCGTCAAAGCGCTGTTCTGACCGCCGGAAGATCCCCGCGCGTGCGGGGACGACTGGGCCGGCTGGCGCGGTAGCGGGTCGCGCCGGGGAAGATCCCCGCGCGTGCGGGGACGACGCGCTGGTGACGCTCAGGCGCAGGCAGACGCAGGGAAGATCCCCGCGCGTGCGGGGACGACGGGTACCCGGGTCGGCAGCGGCGCCGAGAGGGAGGAAGATCCCCGCGCGTGCGGGGACGACCTCTACGACCTTGGTGCGACACGGCATCCGTCCGGAAGATCCCCGCGCGTGCGGGGACGACCGGCACATGGAACCAGGACTCCACGCGGGTCTGGGAAGATCCCCGCGCGTGCGGGGACGACGGGGAGGGGCAACGGAGGACGAGCGGAGGAGTAGGAAGATCCCCGCGCGTGCGGGGACGACCCAGGGCTGACGCGGCCCTCGCCGATCCAATGGGGAAGATCCCCGCGCGTGCGGGGACGACGCGCCACGAGGGTCCCCTATGCCGCAAAGAACGGGAAGATCCCCGCGCGTGCGGGGACGACCGGCGCTGTTGATGGCCGGACATGCTCCAGACCGGAAGATCCCCGCGCGTGCGGGGACGACAGATGCATCGGTCTAGAGTGTCGACCATGCCAGGGAAGATCCCCGCGCGTGCGGGGACGACCGCGGCGGGGTGAGCTGGAAACGAATCGAGCAGGGAAGATCCCCGCGCGTGCGGGGACGACGGCGATTGGGCTGATATCCACGGCGACGGCGAGGGAAGATCCCCGCGCGTGCGGGGACGACGCTGATCCGGAAGTCAGGATACTCCGGCCGTCCGGAAGATCCCCGCGCGTGCGGGGACGACTCAGTTGGCGGGCAGGTTCGCGTCGGAGGCCAGGGAAGATCCCCGCGCGTGCGGGGACGACGTCGAGTCCCAGAGGTCCTCACCGGCGCGCGGGGGAAGATCCCCGCGCGTGCGGGGACGACCGGACCCCTGGGCGGACGGGTCGCAAGGAAACGGGAAGATCCCCGCGCGTGCGGGGACGACCCCTCGGCGCGTGAGCCGGTATTTCCGGCAGGAGGAAGATCCCCGCGCGTGCGGGGACGACCTCCCGGTCGGTGTGGCGCCGGCCGGGAGCCGCGGAAGATCCCCGCGCGTGCGGGGACGACCTTATCGCGCCGTTCTGGAGGAGCTCGCTACGAGGAAGATCCCCGCGCGTGCGGGGACGACTCGACCTGGCGGCTGAGCAACACGTTGAGCAGAGGAAGATCCCCGCGCGTGCGGGGACGACTGGCCCGGCTGGCCCACTGGGGCCTGGCCGACGGGAAGATCCCCGCGCGTGCGGGGACGACGCCACCGACCCGGCCGCCCGTGACGATGACGGGGGAAGATCCCCGCGCGTGCGGGGACGACACGGGAGCGCCCTTGGGTCGCTCTCTCGCTGTCGGAAGATCCCCGCGCGTGCGGGGACGACCCACGCGCTCGCCCGTATAATGTGGCTCACTGTGG
>NZ_CAKJTR010000092.1:3006-4471 GCF_917627355.1 Protofrankia sp. Cj3
CGCTGACCTGCGGCTTTAGCGGCGTGGACGGGCAAACAGTATCAGTCCGTCGTAGTCGACGGGGTAGCCTCGATCGCGGCCAGCGGTGCGGACGGTCCAGCCTTGTTCGTTGTTGGCTGGTTCGATCATGACTGCCTGGCCGTCGTTGACGCGAGCGGTCAGGACGGTCCAAAGTCGGTCGCGGACCCGGGCGCTGGGGTTGCCGACGAACACACCGGCCGTTATCTCGATCATCCATCGGGTGAGGTGCCCGCGCAGGCCGTCGGCCACTGCTATGAGGACGATGACGGTCACAGCGGCGGCCGGTGGTCGTCGATGTCCGGGCCTGTGATGCCGAGAAAGCTGACGTCATCCCAGCTGTCGACCATGTCGATGGCCCAGTTGACCCCGCCGGGGACGCGGTCGTTGACCTCGTCCCACAGGTGAAGTTCATCTTGGTCGTCGATATCCGTTCCTTCGCCGAGAAGCAGATCTTTGATATCGCGGACAATGCGGGCCATGAGCTTGCCATCGGCGACGCGGTCGCGGAAGGCGGTCCGGATGTCACGTTCCTCGGTTCGGCCAGCGGCGGCGAGGTCGAAGGCGAGCGGAACCGTGTATTCCGCCTTGTAGAGATCCGCTATGTCGAGGACAAAGGAGGTGGCTCCGCCGGTGTGGACGAATCCGAGTGCCGGGCTGGCTCCTATTCCTACGACAGCGGCGTGGCATATTCCGTAGAGGCAGGTGTGTCCCGCCGACAGGAGCCGGTTGATGTCGTCGCCGGCGGCGTAGGGTTCACCTGGTTTGTACGCGCGTCCGGACCATTCAATGCCGGTGCGTTCCGCGTGCTGTCGGTAAATTTTCTTGACGCGGGCGCCCTCCCGGCCACGGAGCTGTTGCATCGTGGCTTGGGATACGTCTTCGTCGGGGAAGCGTTTGCCGTACATGCGTCGCGCGACACCGAGGCGTTCCTTGGTGCGGGTTACCAGGTATGCCTGACGGAGGAGCAGCCCGGCGCCTCGGCTGGGTCCGAGACCGGCGGCGTACATGCGGACCGCGCGATCGCCGACCCAGCATACGGCGGTGCCGGAGTCGGCGAGCAGCCGGACGGCACCGCTGGTGATTCGGGTTCCCGGGCCGATCAGCAAGCTCGCGACAAACGCGGCTGGAACCCTGACGGTACGTTCGCGGGTCACGAGCACGACGGCGTTGTCGTCCCGATCGATATGGCATTTCTCGACATACAGGGTGGAGACGCGGTCTTCGATGCGATGGAGGTCCTGTGGGTTGGCCAGCCACCACATGTCATCCGCCGGTTTCGGCTGGCGGCCGGTAGGCGGCGAGGGTGAGGAGGCCGCATCCATAGGCTTTGGCGGAGCCGACGCCGTGCGTCAACGTATGGCGGGCAAGAGCCGGATCAGTCACTCGCAGCGCTCCGTCAAAGGTTGCGGTGCTCAGCACGACACGATGGCCCCGGGTGCTGGAT
>NZ_CAKJTR010000092.1:4811-9613 GCF_917627355.1 Protofrankia sp. Cj3
CCTCGCTTGTAGAAGGTGAGGCGGTCACGGGCGGTCAGGCGGAGCGCGGGGTCACCGTCCGGGGTGTCGAGCACGTGAAAGCCCCACCGTTCGACTCGGCTGGTCAGCCAGGCGATCTGGTGGGTTGCGGTCCGGTGCGGAACGCGGACGCCGCGCGGACGCGGCTGGGATAGGCGCTCTTTTTGGCTGACCGACGGGTTCATCGGCGTACGGGTGGAACTGACCGGGTTCGCGCGGAGCCGGAAGCGGAACTCCCGGCCCGTCTCGAGGCGGTCGAGCAGCGGCTGGTAGTCGCGGATGAGAGCCTGCGGCTCGTCGGCATGGGCCCAGCCGGCCTGTTCGATGAGGTGCTCCCACGATGGGGTTGACTCGGTGAGAACCAAGAGCTCCGCTCGGTACTCACGGCGCGGCCGATCGTGGGCCTCGCCGCGCGACGAGTCGCTTTCCAGACGCCAGAGAACACGCTCGCTGATCGGCTGGCGGCTGATGCCGCCAAGTACGGCGGCGTGCAATCTCTCCGGGCTGCTGAGCAGCTTCTGGCTCTGTCGCCGCAGCGGGTTAAGCCATATTCGGGACAAATAGGTCACGGCTGGTCACCATCCGAGAATCGCGAAGGGGTCATGGCTGTCGGCCGCGTCGACAGCATCCGGGTTGTCAACGTGGGGCGAGGGAACGCGCACCCAGGTCTGACGGACCCGGCGGCTGGTGAAGGACCGGTCTCGGGGGTCGAAGCTCGTTGGCAGGTCCATCCGGATGTCGTCACCGGCGGGATCGTCGAGGGTGACGGGCAGGTCGAGGTGACGCGGCGGGGACTTCAGCCGTTCGAGCTGACGCCGCTGGCTGTGTCCGCCGTACCAGGGCACCTGGCCGAGGACGTCGAGCAGCCCACCGGTCCAGGCGGTCAAGCCTGGCTGGCCGACGGGTGTGAGCAGCACCGGTTGGGTCGGGGGGCAGGCTCGGCGGCCAAGCGCGAGGGGAAAGGCGGGATTGCGGATGGCATCGGCGAGGGCGACGAGGACGTCGTCGGGCGCGACGATCGCGACGATGAAGACGGCGTCCTGGAGGTAGAAGCGTTCGGTGACATGGGTGAGTTTCGCGGGCGATGTCGGCTTCTGCTTCCCCTTGGCTGTGACGGCGGCCGACGGCAACGGGCGGCCACGGTAGTCGCTGACGGTGTGGTAGTCGCGGAGCAGAGTCCCGGCCTGGTCGGTGCGGACCCCGAAGGTCAATGCGAGCAGGTCTTCGATCGGGTCGGCCCGCCGACGGCCCTGCGCGGCCGCGAGCAGGCCGACAAGACCGCTCTTCGTCGGCTCGGGAGAGGTTTCACGGCGGTTGAACATGCTCGGGCCGCCCCATGACTGGATCGGCCCGGCCAGCCGGAGGACCAGACAGGACGATGTGCTCATCGCGCCGCGCCGGTGAGGCGCTCCCGCGCGGCCACGGTCACCATCTCGACGACGTCCTTGAACGGCGTCGATGGGCCGAGCGTGCTGGCTAGATCGTCCGCGCCAGCGGTTGACGTGCTCGTGCTGTAGGTGGAGGCGACGAGCGCGGGCCGGCGTCCCCACAGCGAGGCGGCCTCGGCCAGCTCGTTCGCGAGCCGGTCGATGGAGGTCGCCAGGATGCTTCGGCTGCCGGCCCGTACGGGATTCTCGAACGCGGAGACGAGGTTGACCGGCTGGTCGCCGCGCAGGGCGACGGTGACGAGGTTGGGGACAGTACGGTGCGCGAAGGAATTCCTGTGTCCGGTCGGCATGGAGGTGGTGAACGCGGTGAGGAAGACACGCAGGGCCTCGACGGCTGCCTCCACGTCGCCGCCGAGGTTGTCGGCGAGTTGGTGCAGGCCGACGGTCGCATACCGGTAGAGCGTCGCGGACTGGAACTCCACCGTGCCGATCATTCCGGCGCCGGTCTCCTCCTTGAGGTTCTCGTCATCGACCGCCGTGTAGTAGTCGAACTCGACCTCGGCGGCGTGGGTGGACAAGGCGTGAGCGACCTGGGTCGCGGCGTCGACGTTCAGATCAGGCAGCTCAGCGACCATGCGTCCGAACAGGGCCACGTCGATCGGATGGCCGGTGCCGAGCACCTTTTTGACGGAGACGTGGCCGAGGGAGGCAGCGAGGGCCGTTTCGTCGAGCTCCGCGAGCTGAGGAAGGTCGGCTTCGATCAGGTCAATGAGCCGCTCGAGCTGCGGGCGGCCGAAGAACAGCAGATAGGCGGTCTCGGTCTCTTTCTTCCCGTCCTTGATGCCAAGGTCAGCGAGGAGAGCCTTGGTGATCCGGGCGCACGCCTCCGGGTCAGTGAGGCCGCGCGCGGCGATCCGCTCGCAGAGCAGGCCTGAGATCTTTTTTGTCCGGGTACCGAGCCGGGCTGGATCCACCTGATCACTGAACGCGGTGCGGGTCGCCCGCTTCCACGCCTGGGACGATACCCGCGCGCGCCTGACCCCACCGTAAATGGCTTGTTTCGGTGTGCCCGCGTCATCCCGGTTGAGGTTCGACGGGGGCACGGTCTGGAGAATATGAATGTCAACATAGAGAGGCATCGGTATGCTCTTCATCCTGATGGTATCGGGCGATGGTAGTGGGATCGGTACGGGCGCAACGGCCGCGGGGAAATGCGCGCCGCGGGTGTCAGTCGTTGGGGGTGGCGGAACCGCCGGGCTTGGTGCCGTCGGATTTGGCGCGGGCAGATTTGGCGCGGTTGGGCCTGGTGCTGTCAGGACCGCCGCGGTCACGGCCGAGGAAGTACTGTCGTCCCCAGTCGCGACGGACCCGGCCGATTCGCTCCGGACGCTGCCAATCGATGAGGTCGCCGAGCAGGGCGGTGTAGTCGAGCGGCTGGGAGATTTGCCGGAGCTGACGGACCAGGCCCCGGAGATGGTAGGCGCACTCGTCCAGTGATGTGGCGGTGGCGGCGGCGTTGAAGCGCCGGTCGACAGCCTCGACGCTGAATTTCTCGCTGGCCCGCAGCATCTGAACAGCTTTACCGACCCCGATGCCCGCGTCGTGCACCGACTTGGGCTGCGACTGCTGATGAATGGCATACAGGGTGAGGGCGGCGTGCTCGGCGCGCAAGCGCGCGCTGATCCCACCATCTGCCGTGAGGAGGGCGTAATGCTGCCACATCGAGGGGACGCTGCCCGGCTCGCGGCCGACACCGCGCCGCAGGGCGGCCAAGGCCGCGCCGTCCGGGCTTGTCCCCGACGCCGTCCGTTCCCAGAAGTATCGGACCTGGCTTCGTTGCTCCGGAACGGACGTGTCAGCGGACGGTGTGGCTTCGGTGGTCATGGGTTCCCCGTCGTAGGTCTGGATGCCGTGGAGGTGTCTTCCGGCCGGCCGAGGGCATCGTTGAGCGCGCGCCGGAACGACGCTTCGGCGGTCGCGAGCCGAGGCCCGAAGGGGGTGTCCGGGTCGCGGCCGAGGAATGTTCCCGGGCCCGCCCCCGCCAGGGCGGGTTCGGCGATGGCAAAGGCCAGTCGGCGGGCAATGGCCCGCCAGGCATCCTCGGCCTGTTCGGTGAGGTCGGGCCGCCGTTGGAGCCCGGCCAGCAACCGGTGGACGTAGGGGGTGAAGCTGTGGACGAGGGTGTCACCGAGCCGTTGGCCCTTGTCCCAGGGAATCTTCTCGCCGTGTTCGGCGGCTCGAAGGTCGTCCCCGAGCCGGTTGGCCGCGACTCGCAGCTTCTCAGCCTGCCCGACGACGGCCAGGATGGTGTCCCGGACCGCCGAGTCTCCCCCGGCGAGCGCGGCGACCGGTAGCGGGACACCATCGACCATGACGTCCTCGATGACCGCCGACTGGTTGCCGTAGCTCACCCCCACGGTAAGTACCTGAAGGGGGATGTCGTCGGCGAGGTAGTCGTCCGTGCGGAGCCGGCCCAGCTGGATGAGCAGCGACGGCGCGGTCATCCGCTCGCCGCTGGTCGGGATCGTGGCCAGCAGCGCCTCCAGGCCGCGCCAAGCGGACCGGCCCGGCTGGTGGCGGGCCGGCCGTACCGGCGGGTCTTCTTTCTTGGGCTTGTCAACCCGCCGCCAGGCAGTGTGGGGCTCGAGGTCGTGCGGGAGCGGCACGAGCCGGTCACCGGCGGTCAGGACGACCCGGCTCACGGTGGGTGCCGTGTCGCCGTGGTCGAGCACGAGCCGGACTCGGCGGGACTGCCAGGTGAGCAGGTCCAGCAGGCCCTGGGCGGACCGGGAGGCCCAGCGTCCGGTGGGGGGCTCCCGCCGCCACCAGGGAGCATCCCGCTGGCGCAGCCCCGCCGGCAGTATGGGCGTGTTGAGCAGCAGGGTCTGGAAGAGGGTCAGCCCGATCGGGATGACGACGCCGAGCTGACCGACCGGACCAGTCGGGTTGCCGGTGGTTTTCCCGGCCTTGACCTTGTCGTCGTCGGCCGCGCCCGACTTGATGGCGGCGGTGTCCCAGCACTGGACGGCCAGTAGCGCTCGGACCGCCCGCGCTGGGCTGAGCGCTGGCGGGTCATCCTCGGCGCGGGCTGAGAACAACGGGACGTTGTTGCCCGCGGCGAGCCGAGGGATGAGCAGTGAGATCGGTTTTGTCTCGCCCTTTCCCGTGCGCAGCCCGGCGACCTGCCCGAACGGCTGGGTGGGATGGAATAAATCGAACCGGGCGGTGTGATCGCCGAGGTAACGGCTGATCGGGTCTCCGTCTGTGAATCTCCCCGTTTCCCAGCGCGCCGCCCACTCGTCGTCGTCACGCGGCGCGCCCAGCGCGTCCAGCATGACGGGTAGCAGGACCTGGCGGAGGACAGCGACGGCCTCCAGCGGGTCGTCGACCGCCAGG
>NZ_CAKJTR010000092.1:9747-12758 GCF_917627355.1 Protofrankia sp. Cj3
CCGTCGATCACGGCGGCGTCGGCGAAGGCGGTGGCCAGGCTGACGTCGGTGCGGTGGCCGTCACGGATCACTGGAATCCACGGCTCGTGGATGAGGTCGAAGCTGGTCATCGCTCCCCCTGGCGCTGATACCGCAGACCGTGGTCGTTGTCATATGTCAGCAGATATTTACCAAAGGCCACCGACAGTTTGTCGTCGAGCACAAGCGCACGGGCGTGACGCAGCCACGGATCGTCTCGGGACCAGCCGGGGAGCGGGCCGAGCTCCGCCCGAGCGGCCGCGGTGATCGCTTCGATCGGCGGCAGCCGGATGGTCGCGCCGACAACTTCCTCGAGCAGCGCGTCGTCGCCGTTGACCGCCTCGCCGTTGGGCCCCAGCGGCCGGCCGGCCAGCGTCCGCAAGCCCCCGTCTGGCGCCCGCCGGACCAGGACCACCTCGACCGACTCGGGACCGTCGCGAACCACCGCGGCGATCCTCTCGTCGTCCTCCCGGGGCGCGGCCGACCGATCGTGCAGGCCATCCAGGGTCTTTGCGCCGAGCGCATCCACCCCGGCGAGAAGATAGTTCGCAGCCTTCGCGGCGCGTTCAGCTTCCTTGTCCAGCCAGTCCTGGCGGTACCGCTCAGCCGTCGCGGTCCAGGACGGCGGGCCGAGCGGATGCTCGCCGTACCCGTCGGCGACGAGTGCCGGGACCTGGGCGGGTATCGACCAGCCGGGACCGGCCACGGCGTCGAGGACGAGCGCCGCCGCGCGGACGAGCGGATGGTCACCGTAGACCGCCCGGCTTCCGGCCGGCCAGGACGGCAAGCCGGCGGCGTCCAGGTGCAGCCCGCTGACGATCAGGCGAGGCTGGCGCAGGCGGTGCGGCCGGTCGACGTCCGGCCGGACATGACGATGTAAACGTCCAACACGCTGGATCAGCAGGTCGATGGGCGCAAGATCGCTGACGAGCAGATCGGCATCAACGTCAAACGACTGCTCGGCAACCTGCGTCGCCACGACCACCAGCCGACGTGGTCGCTCGGCGGCCCCGGATCGGCCCGGTGGGCCGAGCTGGTCGACGATCCGTTCCGCCCGCTCGGCTCGGGCGGTCGCGACGAACCGGGCGTGCAGCAGAACGACGTCGGCGCCGAAGACGGGACGGAGCAGATCGAAGACGTCCTGCGCCCGGCGCACGGTGTTGCAGACCACCAACGCCCGTCCACCGTCAGCTACCTCGGCGGTGACCGCGTCCGCGATGCTTGTGGGAGCGAATTCCACCGTCTCGGCCAGGATCTCCACACGGACATCCGATGGTCTGTCCCGCCAGGATGCGCCCGACGTGACGCGGGCGTCGAGCCCGCCGTCGTTGCCTACGGCGACGGCGGTCAGACACGGATATCCGTTCGCCGCGGGTATGGAGCCCAGTTCGGGGTCCGGGTTTTGGGTCACGCCCTGCACATATGCCTCGATGAGGCGCAGGCGAAGGGCGGGCGGCAGGGTCGCCGAGAGGAGAATGACGGGCACACCGGCGTCTGCCAGCCAGCGCAGTGCTTCGAAGAGGAACTGCGCCATGTAGACGTCATAGGCGTGCACCTCGTCGAGAATCACCACCCGACCCGCCAGGCCAGCGTGGCGCAGCATGACATGCTTGGTCCGCGTCGCCGCGTAGAGAAGCTGGTCGACGGTCCCGACCGTGACCGGCGTAAGCAGGCCACGTTTCCCGCCCAGGAACCAGTCGGGCGCAGCCTCGCCCGATGCGGCGGGCTCGGCTGCGGGACCGGAGCCGTTACCCGCCGACGCCCAGCCGAAATCGTCAGGCAAGCCGTACTCGTCGAGGCCCTCGTCGATACCGGTGAACCGGGCCTCACGACGGAGCGCGGCCCATTCTTTGTTGAAACGCGCCCGGCCGTGGAGAAGACCGATGGGCACCTCCGGATCGACCTTCGTGAGCCAGTCCAGAACCCGGGTGAACATGGGATCGCTGGTCGCCTGCGTGGGCATACCGACGAACACACCGTCCGCGCCGAACCGCCGGGCCATCACCTCGGCCGTGACCAGCGCCGCCTCGGTCTTCCCTTCACCCATCGGCGCTTCGATGATCATCAGGCCTGGCGCCGGCATTTCCTCCGCGAGCGCGACAGCGGCCGCCTGCGTCGGCCGGGCGCTGCGCCCGAACCGGAGACGAACCAGATCCTTCTCGGTCCGCGGGGCGGGGTGGCTGGAGCGCCAGCCACCCCGCAGGCCCAGGCTGGTCCACGCCGTTTCCGCGCGCCGCCGCGATTCCTCCAATGAAATTTTTTCCAGGCTGGGCTGGCCCTCGAAGTGCGTCTCATCGCTCGCTATCCAGTCCGCCATGATGATCAGACCGGATAAGGCGAGCTGCCCAGCCCGTCGCGGGCGGCTCACATTCACGAACGAGGTTAAATCGGTGCCGAGTTCGCGGGCGACCATGGCCACGAACGCACGTTGCGCTTCCCGCCACGGGCCTTCACCATGCGCGGACGGCGTCGGAGGCTGAAGGGTGGCGGTCGCCGGGACGATGCCGTGATGGCCCGCGATCAGTGGCCATACCCAGTTCCGCGTCTCCCGTGGCCAGCCAGCCTCCGCGGCGTACGTCCGCATGATCACAGCGCCGGCTCGGGCGTGATGCCATTGCCGGCTCTGATTGCGGGTCAGGCGACGCCAGTCAAGCCCCGCAACGCGGACCCGCTCCGCCAAGGCGTCGTCTTTCATCTGGAACGCCGGTGTCGCCTTACCGACGTCATGCAGCCCACACAGCAGGGAGAAGAACAGCCGTCCCCGGCCGCCGCTATGGGCATCCAGCCGGTCTTTCACCGCCGAGGACAGGAACCGGTCCCACACCAGCTCGCCGACCGCCGCGGTATCGAGCAGGTGCCCAAGTAGGAGGTGAGCTGAGTTCTGCGCCTTGGATTTTCCCCACACGACGCCCAAGCCCGCATGCATCAGACTCCGTCCTATCGGTCAGGGGGCAGCATCCAGGACACAACCCCGCGCGTGCGGGGACGACACC
>NZ_CAKJTR010000092.1:13323-17065 GCF_917627355.1 Protofrankia sp. Cj3
GCACAGGCCGGCGATGGGCAGGTTGCCTCCGCATGCGCGTGGATCTTCCCACGGGCCGGGAGATCCGCCGCTATCTCGGCGCGACCGGGCTGGCAGGCGCGAGATCTACGGTGGCCGCGTCGTCGGTCCCGACGTCATCCTGCTCCGGAACGAGTTCGGCGAGGCGCTTGTTGATCTCCTCACTGTCGAACGGCACCGAGCCGGGCTCCGAGTCCTCCGGGTTCCAGTACTCGACCGGTGCGTCACCTTTCCCAGCCAAGCAGACGATGCGGAGCGGCCCGGCTTCGACGGCGTCCGCGGCCTCGTTAAAGTCGAAGCCCTCCAACGTTACGGTGTGCTTCCAGGATGCGCCGAAATCGTAGAGATAGTCCAGCCGGGAGCCCACCCGCGGCAGCACGCGGTAGAGCGAGGTGCTGTCCTCGTCCTCGGCTTCGTCGATGTCACCGAACCTCAGCCCGTTCTCGGCGGTGAAAGCGTGGAGATGGTCTCCGTCCCAGCCGAACAGGGCCTGGATGACCAGGTGCAGGTCGGCAAGGCTCGCGGCGGCCGGGATCCGCACCCTGCGCCATGCTCGTGGCCGCCAGCCGTCCAGCTCGACCTTCAGCCGGAGGGCACGGGGCCGCCCGCCGGCCTCGAGAACCGCGTGGATGGCCTCGCGCAGCTCGGGTTCGTCCGGGTGCCCGCCGCCGACGGCTCTGGCCAGGCCACCGACCATGGTGACCTCGTCGAGAACGGCCTGTGTGCCGTAGCGGTGCAGGATGGCGAGCAAGAACTCGGTGCGCAGCCAGCGGGTCTGCGTGGCGTCGGGTTCATCGCCCAGCCCGTGGGCGAAAAGGGCGTCGACCGCGTGCGGCGCGAGCGTCGGCAGGTCCCGGACAGCCATCATCGCGGGTAGCATCTCAGGCCCGTGACAGATGACAGCCTCCACCACGACCCCGCGGGCGGCAGGCCCCGCGTCGGCGGCTGCTCGCAGTAGCTCGGTGAGCAGCCCGATGCTGTCGCGCTCGCCTGTCCACTGAGCGAGCAGCATGTCGACCTGCTCGCTGCTGTCGGTCGCGACGAGGCGGGCGACGAGTTCGGCTGCCGGCAGCGAGGGCGTCACCTGAGACGCGCGCACGACCTCGTGAAGCCAACGGCCCAGCGGCGTGAGCGCGACGCGGTCGGCCCCGCTGTCCACTGCCGCGAACGACTCCAGCAGCCGCAGCACGCTGTCAAACCGCCCCATGCTGCCGCTGAACGAACCGAGTACGAGCGAGCTGGACATCCAGTCAAGGTCGTAGAGCCGGTCACGGAGTCGCTTGGCCACCTCGTCCTGACGCAGGCTCGGCTGTTCGCTCAGGATCGACAGGAGCAGATGACAGGCAAGCAGCACCCCGGCCCGGTTCCGGTCGCGCGACTGGCTCCGGCAGACCTCCTCCAACGCCGTGGCCCAGGTGTTCAGCATGCTGGCATCGGTGTCGGTCCCGTCCGTGCCCGGAGAGACCGCGGTGTCCGTGCTTTCGGCGGGGGAATCCGCAGGGCAGGTGCCCACCGCGCGACCGCCGCCGATGACCAGCCAGCGGGCCGACCGCGCGGCCAGCCATGCAAGGTGTAACTCTGGGACGTCGGCCGCTGTGCGTACCTTTCCCGGAGCGGGCAGGCCCGCGCCGGCCGCGGCAGCCGCGACATCAACCGGTCGGAGCACCTCCTTCGCTGTCACGGGACGACCAGGGCCGACCCAGGCAGCGAGCCGCCGTGCGCGGGACAGCGCCTGACAACCGGCCGCGGCGCGGGCAAGCTCTGCGAGATCAGCGGGCGGGACTGTGACTGGAGAGGAAGAGATCACGGCCGTTAGCGTAGACAGCCTGGGCGACCGTGACGTCATCGAGTCGGGGGATGTCTGGTGTGCCCTCGGAGATCGGCTCACCCAGGTCCATCCCGCCCCCGAGCAGCGCCACCTGTGCCGTCAAACGATGTAGGTTTACATCATGGCGCACCGTACACAGATCACTCTGGCCGACGAGCAGTACGAGCGGCTGCGGGCCGAGTCCCGGCGCAGCGGGCTCGGCCTCGCCGAGCTTGTGCGCCGCGCGGTGGACCGGGTGTACGGTTCGAGCCGCCCGGAGGAAACGGTGCGCGCTCTGGACGCCAGCTTCGGGAGCTGGACGGGCCGCGTGGACGACGGGGCGAGCTACGTAGAAGGGCTGCGGCGCGGGATGGCACACCGCCTCGCCGACTGATGGCAATCGTCGTCGACACCTCGGTGCTCATCGATCATCTCCGTGGCGACCAGGGTGCGCGCGGCGCGCTGCGCCAGGCCGCGCAGGCGGGGGAACGCCTGGTCGCCTCAGTCCTGACGAAGGTCGAGATATTGGCGGGGATGCGGGCGGGCGAGGAACATGCGACGCACCGCCTGCTGGACAGTCTCGACATGGTCGGAGTCGATGACTCCATGGCCGAACGTGCCGGTATGCTCGCCAATCGCTACCTGCGTTCCCATCCCGGTGTCGACCCTGTCGATTACGTCATCGCCGCGACAGCACAGCACCTGGACGCCGATCTGTGGACCCGTAACCCGAAGCATTTCCCGATGTTTTCTGGGCTCGCGGCACCGTATTGAGTGCCAGACACCCGCCTCGGTGACAACGTCAGCCTCAGCCGGAGACAGCCAGCGAGAGTGTCGTTCCAAAGAGCCGACGGCTCGGGCCCCATGGCCGGACCGGAGAGGTCAGCGCCGTGCGTCAGATCACGGCCCGCGTTTCTCACCGGCGGAGCCGCGGGCGACCAGCGTCGGTTCGAAAACGATGCTGACCGGCTCACCGGGGTGTTCAACGACGAGTTCGGCCGCCCGTCGGCCCATCTGGTACGAGGGCTGGGTGATCACGGTGATCCCGAGCGCGGTGGCCCAGGGAAAGTCATCCATGGTCAGGAACGCGATGTCGTCGGGAATGGCGAGGCCTCGAGCGGTCAACGCCGCGTGGACAGCGATGGTCAGGCGCCCGGTGGTGCAGGCGATCGCGTCCAACGGCCTTTTTCGATCATGTGCACGCGCGAGGAGCGTACCGACGGCGCGGTCGACCTCCTTCGCAGTCTCCGCTACGGTCACCGCGTCCTGGGGCAGGGGCAGATCGAAATCAGTGAAAGCCTGCCGCAGCCCCGCCGTGCGCTCGATCTGGGACGGGCGGCCCCCGGAGGTGACAACACCGACGGACGACCGCCCGCACTCGGCCAGATGCACGGCCATCAGACGACCGGCCCCGAGGTTGTTCAGACTGATCGAGTGCATGCCCCGCGGCGGGTCCCGCACGATGCGCGCGACAATCACGCATGGCGTGCCGTTCTCGGCCATGTGGCGGGTGCGGCTGTCAGTCCCCTCGCCGGTCGTCACGATCAGTCCACGCACGCGGTGTTCGTCCATCATCCGGACCAGGGCGATCTCATGGTCGATCTGACGAAACGTGTTGGCGAACATGACGAGGCTGTCGTTAGCGGCGGCCACGTCGTCGATGCCACGGATCAGGTCGAGGTAGAAGGGGCTGCTCAAGTCGCGGATGACAACTCCGATCGTGCTGGAGCGTCCGGCGAAAATACTCCTGGTGAGCGCGTTGGGGGTGTATTCGAGACGCGTGACCGCCTCCCGCACCCTGATGGCCGTCGCCTCGGTCACGGCCCCGCCGTTAAGCACCCGGGAGACCGTGGCCGTGGACACGCCGGCGTGCGCGGCGACGTCGCCGATGGTGACCCGCTTCACCATGGTCGCTCC
>NZ_CAKJTR010000092.1:17520-21554 GCF_917627355.1 Protofrankia sp. Cj3
CCGGGACGCCCGCCCCACGGGCCTGCTCGGCCGCCTCGGCGAGCCCGCGCAGCGCGATGTCGAAGGCCGGCAGCACTATGGCCGAGACGATCTCGCGCGCGTCCTCGACCGACAGCCTGCCGGTCAGCCCCACGTCCGCAAGTGCCTGCTCGACAGCGTCCCGGTCAAATGCCGACGCCGCGATATGCCGGCCCAGTACCGCGATCTTCAGCCCGTTCGCCTGCCGAGGTGTGGACGATGTCGACGCCGCACTGTGGCTCCCGCCCCGGCCGTCGACCAGGTCGCAGCTGTGCATGACAACTGTGCGCACCGTTGCTCCCCTACCTGCTCGCCGGGCGGAACCGCTCGAACCGGAAGGCGGCCAGGGCGTCGCCTCGGTCCTCCCCGAGCACCTCTGCCGCGACCAGGTCACCCGCGTGCACGCTCAGGGTCGCGCCGCTGTGCGAGACGGCGAAGTGGAAGTTGGGCAGCTCGACCGCCCGCCCCAGCACCGGTAAGCCGTCCCCGGGAATGGGACGTTCAGCGATCCGGACGCTTTCCACGGCCGCGGCCCGCGTCCCCGGGTACAGCGCACGGCTCGCCTCGAGTATGTCCTCGACCGCCGACCGGTCGGCACTGATCTCGCCGCTCTCGGACACCCGCACGGCACCGTCGATCGCGGGGGTGTGCAGCAGCAGCCCGCCGGCCCCGTCCGGACGCAGGTGGACGCGGGGTGCGTGGATGACATGGGATACCGAGACCGTGACCGGGGAGGTGTAGACAAGCACACCGCGGGTGTTGCGCATCGGCAGATCCAGACCGGCGAACCTGGCGATCATGCTGGCCTGCGGCCCCGCGCAGTTCACGACCGCGTCCGCGCAGAGCCGCCGCCCCGAGGCGAGCCGGACGCGACGCACCGTTCCGGCCGTGACCTCCAGGCCGATGACCGCATCGTTGGTCACCAGCTCAGCGCCCTGGGAGACCGCGCTGGAGAACAGGTGACCGATCAGGCCGGCCGGCTCAACCCATCCCTCGCGCGGGAAATGGACGATCTCGTCCGCCGGTAGTTCGGCCGGATCGATGTCCGGTTCGAGATCCAGTGCCTCGGCCCGGCTGAGCCAACGCGCCTCGTATCCGTAGCTGAGGACACCGGCGACTTTCCTCCGCAGCTTCTCGCGCTCGTCGTCGCCAGCTGCCCACTGTAGGTTACCGCCCTCGTGGTACCAGTCGCTGTGGGGCACCTCGGCCGCTAGTTTCTGGTGAGCCGCCATACCCGCGACGCCGAGATCATGATACAAGCGCGACTGCTTGCTGGAGGCGTTGGTCCACGAGAAGGTCGAACCGGAGGTACCGCCCGCTGGCACGCCGGCGTCCACAACGATGACGCGGGCACCCCGCCGCACCAGCGAGGCACTCACCGCCGCGCCATAGACGCCAGCACCGATGACGACCACGTTCTCAACCATGTTGGTCCTTCCTCCTCTGCTCTCTGCTCTCTGCTGCTCTGTCTCTCTGCTGCTCTCTCGGAACTGGTGGTCGGGCGACCGACGGGCCCGTGCGCTCATTCCGGCGGCACCCGGACGGCGCCCCACCGGGGCGTCACGGCCGACGGGAAATGCTCGGCCGGCCTGGAGCAACCACAGCGGTACACATCTGCGGCGCATCCGCCGCTACCGGCGATGTAACTAGTTTCAGCAACTATTTGCAGTCTGGCGTACGCAGCCAGCGCGGTCAACCCATCCAAAAAGCACCCGAACGCGACGCGGGACCGCCAGAGGATCTTCCGGTAATTGCCAACAACAGAGAAATAGGCGTTTCATCCGCTTATGTTCGACGGCATGTCGACCCCGTAGCCGCAAGCACCCCACCAACCATTTGATCCGCGGTCAGACCTGGATCTTCCGTCAGCCCCCGCGGGCCTCCTTCCTGTCGGCTGAGCTCGTACGCTCCATTCATCGTCGTCCGCCGGCTTGGCTGTCAGCCGGTCAGTCACAGCGCGCCGACCGCGGAATCTTCTGGAATCACAGAGCGGATGTTTAGGCTAGGCTATAGTTGATCCATGTCGGCAGAACCACCTCATCGGTGGGCGATCAAGGTCGCACCCGAAGTACGGGAGTGGCTGCGTGCGTTGCGCCAGACAGATCCGGACGCCTATCGGTCGGTCAACGTGGTGATCGACATGCTCGCCGAGATCGGACCCGGGCTCGGGCGTCCGCTGGTCGACACACTGCGTGAGTCGACAGTCAAGAATCTCAAGGAGCTGCGTCCACGGTCGGGCCGGATGTTGCGATACGGGTGATCTTTGTCTTCGACCCCTGGTCGCAGGCGGTACTGCTGGTCGCTGGCAACAAGGCTGGCGACTGGTCGCGATGGTACAGGACGGCGATCCCCGCGGCCGAGATCGCGTATGACAGATGGCTGGCCTCGGAGAGGAAGCGGCGGGAGGGCTCATGACCGAGTTTCATGACTGGGACGACATTCGCGCCGAGCTGCACGACGGCGATGGGGATGCGCTAACCGCTGAGCGGGCGCGCACCGAGGCATGGGTTAGTGCATTCCATCTGGCCGAGGAGCGCAAGCGACTGGGGCTAACTCAGCGTCAGGTGGCCGACCTGATGGGCGTCTCCCCGGGCCGGGTGAGTCAGATCGAGAACGGTGATCTCGATGCCAACGAGGTCGCTACGCTAAGCCGGTATGCCCGAGCGCTGGGTGCTCGCATGCGGATCATCTTCGACTACGGAAACGATCTCCGCCAGATCGCCTGACCGGCCATTGCCCTTCACGAATTCTTGATTATTTTCTGAAGTGGTCCCTCTATCGTAGAGGGAGAGTTCTCCACCGTGGGATTTAAGCGCGCCGCCAACACAGAGAATGAGATCATATAGACAGATCCTACTTGATGCGGAACCGTGCAGGAGATGAAGGTTTTGCGGCCCTTCGGCGTCGCCCTGCGGGGGAAACACCAAATGGAGCGGTCCCGGTTCCGTGGAGAGTGAATTTTTGGTCCGCTGCCTGCCCCATCGCCGAACAGGAAAGATCAAATAGCCTTGGCTGCGCTGGCTGAGGACAGCCTGGCTACGCGTGAGATCGCCCGGATGGTCCAGCTATGACAACCCGGCCACCCGGGCCAGCTGCCCAATGACAGTCTATGATCAGTAAAATAAGATTACGCAAGGTTCACATCAACCGGCGGCTTCTTCCGTGCCCGGAACCAACACTCCACGCTTTTCGTCGCGGATACCGGCCGCAGGCTGTCGGTGGGGCAAGCCAATTAACCACAAATCTACGACGCCGACGAGCGGATGCGGCTATGGAGCCGGAACCTGACCGAAAAGCTGGAGATTCTCTACGCCGAGCAGGCTCGGAGGATGGTGGCCGTCTTCGTCTACGCCGACTACGCCATCCGGAACTGGACCTACGCAGACCGGGTCGCCGCCGCTCTCGCTGACCTACCGCTCGCCATTGGAGCGATCCCGATACGCGTAGAGCGCGTTCTCCCCGAACCGGAGAAGGTCCAGCTCCGGTGGAGTCCCGACGCCGAGCCGAGCGAGCACGTCGAACGCCGCCATGCGGGCGTCGGACTCTTTCCAGGCCACAACGTCCTACCAGGCGAGACGGGAGTAGCGCGAGGAACAGCAGGCGACGACCGGGAGGACCGCACCGGACCGCTCCCGGGCCAGGGTGCGCGAACAATCAGCCGGGCTCACCAGTGCAATCAGACCCACGGTCCCGTCCAGGGTTGAGGCTCTCCGTCACCACCACCCTAGGCCCGCAAGCCGTCACACGCATCCGGGACGGGACAATCCGGGCACAGGCAGAGCGCCACCTGCTGTCCGCGCCTCGGTCCGCGTCGGGAGATGGAACCCCGATCTCCGCAGGAGCGACGGAGAGCACATAACGGGTGCCGGCGGCCCCCTCCGGATTCACCGACACCCACCATCGAGCAACATCGACCGACGACGACAAGCATCGAAACCGTGGGGTAAACGCGGGGTTCGGCACCTTGGACGCCCGATCCAGTGGCGAGAAGTGTCTGTGCTGCAGATGATCTTGGC
>NZ_CAKJTR010000093.1:0-9895 GCF_917627355.1 Protofrankia sp. Cj3
GTGTAGCGTCTTCATCGGTTTACGGGATCCCCCCTCCTGCCGCACGGTGCCGTGGCTGGAGCCTTGTCGACCAACAGGAGCGTGAGTCCGGGTTGTCGCAGCCCCCTGCCCGCAGCTCCGCGCGACACCGTGAGCACGGTGCGCCCGCGAGACGCGGGATACCGTTCGGTCGCGGCCGGCGAACGGTGCCCCTGGCCCAACTGCGTCGCACCGGAGTTGCCTCGGCTGTTGTGTCGACGCTTGGCATCGCCATGGTCAACACAACCGGCATCGCGCACTCCGAACCGCCATCTCTCACCCGACTTGGGACCGTCGGGGCGGCTTCGGCCTCCGGCCAGGCCGAGAGCGCGACCGATGGCCTGAGTGACCCGGCCCTGGTCGCACAGCTCGACAACGACGGCGCGGCTATGCGGCTCCGGGTCCAGGCTGATCGGGCTGACCGCGATGAGGCACTGGCCCAGCTGTCCATCCTCCTCGTGCAACGACGGAATGCGGCCGAGCGGACCGCACGCGATCAGGATGACGCGCTGCGCTGGGTGCGGCCTATCGAGGCCCGTCTCACCCAGCGGTTTGGCGGTGCCAACGGCCACCCCGGAATTGACCTTGGAGCCGCGCTGGGCACCCGGATCGCCGCCGCCCACGGCGGCACAATCATCTATGCGGGATGGGAGTCCGGCTACGGCAACTTCGTACAAATCATGCACGAAAACAAAATTGTCACCTGCTACGGCCACCTGTCACGCATCGATGTCCGGGTCGGCCAGGTGGTCGCCACCGGCCAGCAGATCGGCCTGGAAGGCTCAACCGGTTATTCGACCGGCCCGCACCTGCACTTCGAGGTCCGGCTCAACGGCCAGGACGGGATGAAGATCGACCCGCTGGCCTGGCTCGCCGAACACGGCGTGACCTACTAATACGTGCCTGACGGCTCTCTACAGGCGCTAAGAGCGCTCCGATAATAGGGCGCGAGCCGGCCAGTCCTATTGCCGGAGCCGCTAAGAGCGTGTGTGAGATCGTCATTCCGGCTCGCCGCGCCCAGGCGTCCCCTGGCTGCGTTGTCGGCCGCACCGAGACAACTCATCCGGTGTCGCTTCGGCCTGCCGCCTTGCCGGGGGGCGCCTGGACGCGGCTCACTGATCGAAAGCCCGATCTCACACACGCTCTAAAAGCCGCCTGCGTTACACGACGCCAGCGCCACAGCCGGTCAGAGTTTTTCAACGGGTGCGAAACGCAGGAGCAACCGTTTGGTTCCCGTTCCATCCCCAAAATCAATACTCGCTTCCAGATTGTCACCGGATCCCGCCATGGCGACAACCTGGCCCAGCCCAAACGTGTCGTGGTTGACCCGGTCGCCCGTGGTCAGATCGGGAATGGGACGTGGGACCGGCGAGGGCCGGCGGCCGGGTAGTCCGCCGGCCCTCGCGGGCGACGGCCCAGCGGACGCCGAGCCCCACCCCGACACCCGCGGCGCGGACACGGGCGACGGCGGGCGAGTGCTCTCCTGCCAGGTAACCAGCTCTGTCGGCACCTCATTGAGGAAACGCGACGGCGGGTTGTACGCCGGCTGACCCCAGGCATTGCGGACATGCGCCCGGGTCAGGTAGAGCCGGGCCCGAGCGCGGGTGATGCCGACATAGGCGAGGCGACGTTCCTCCTCAAGCTCGGTCGGGCTACCGAGCGTGCGGATATGCGGGAACATGCCGTCCTCCAGCCCGGTCAGGAAAACAACCGGGAACTCCAGCCCCTTTGCACTGTGCAGGGTCATCAACGTGACGACCCCGGCTCCGCCGTCAGCGGGGTCGGGTATCTGGTCGGCATCGGCCACCAGGGAGACCTGTGCCAGAAAGTCCGCCAGTGAACCCTGCGGAAAGCGTTCGGTGAACTCCCGGGCCACGCTGACGAGTTCCTGCAGGTTCTCCACCCGTCCGGCGGCCTCGATATTTTCCTGCGCGGTCAGTTCGGCGAGGTATCCGGTTCGTTCCAGGGCCGCCTCCAGCGCCGTTACCGGACCGGCTTCCCCGACCGCCCGCAGCTCGGCGAGAAGGTCCACGAAACCACGGACCGCGGTCGCGGAACGGGTAGGCAGGCCCGGGATCTCCCCCGCCTGGCGCAGGGCGTCAGCGAACGGAATCCGCTCTTTTTCGGCAAAGACGGCGAGCATCGTCTCGGCACGCTCGCCGATGCCCCGCTTGGGCACGTTGAGAATACGCCGCAGACTCACCGTATCCGCCGGATTGGCCAGCACCCGCAGATAGGCGAGGAGATCCCGGACCTCACGCCGATCGTAGAAACGCACTCCGCCGACCACCCGGTAGGGCAGCCCGACCCGCATGAACAGTTCCTCGAAGACACGGCTCTGGGCATTGGTCCGGTAGAAGACAGCGACGTCACCCGGCCTGGCTGTGCCGGCGTCGGTGAGCCGATCGACCTCGGCGGCGACAAACGCGGCCTCATCGTGCTCACTGTCGGAGACATAACCGACAATCTTCTCGCCGTCGCCCGCGTCCGACCACAGCCGTTTGGGCTTACGCTGCCCGTTACGGGCGATCACCGCGTTGGCCGCCAGCAGGATCGTCTGCGTGGAACGGTAGTTCTGTTCCAGCAGAACCACGGTCGAGTCAGGATAGTCCTGTTCGAACTCAACGATGTTGCGGATGTTCGCGCCCCGGAAGGCATAAATCGACTGATCGGCATCACCGACCACACAAAGCTCGGCCGGTTCCACACCATGGCCCCCCACGCCTGGGCGGACCGGCTCACCGTCCACGGTCAGCGGGGATACGCGCCCGACCAGCTCCCGTACGAGCACGTACTGAGCGTGATTGGTATCCTGGTACTCGTCGATGAGAATGTGCCGGAACCGGCGCCGGTAATGCTCGGCGACCTCCGGGAATGCCTGCAGCAGGTTCACGACAGCCATGATCAAATCGTCAAAATCGAACGCGTTCGCTTCCGCGAGCCGGCGCTGATAAATGCCGTAAGCCTCGGCGGTGGCCCGTTCGACATGATTCGCCGCCCGGTCGCGGGCGGTCTCCCAGTCGATCAGCTCGTTCTTGAGATTGCTGATCCCGACAGCGAGCGCGCGGGGAGGGTAGCGCTTGGGATCAAGGTCCAGATCGCGAGCGACCAACGCCAGCAGCCGCTGCGCGTCGGCCGCATCGTAGATTGAGAAACTGCTGGTGAACCCAAGTCGCACCGCTTCCGACCGCAGGATACGCACGCAGGCGGAATGGAAGGTGCTGACCCACATCGCCCGCGTCCGGACGCCGACCAGCGCGGTGACCCGCTCCTTCATCTCGTTCGCGGCCTTGTTGGTGAACGTGATCGCGAGGATCTCGCCAGCGCGGGCCCCGCGCACGGCCAACAGATAGGCGATCCGGTTCGCGAGGACCCGCGTCTTGCCCGATCCCGCGCCCGCGACCACGAGCAGTGGCGAACCGGCATGGACGACCGCGGCCCGCTGCTGCGGGTTCAGCCCCCCCAGCAGGACATCGGGACCGAGTCGCGGAGCGGGACGACCAGCCTGCTCGCCCGGGTCGACACCAGCGTCAGCACCGGCATCATCGAAGTCGGCGTACGGACCGCCGGAAAGAGTACTCATAGCAAATCGATCATATGTTCGACGTCCGACAGTTCTGGCAGCGATGCACACTCGACACCCTACGAGGCACCGGTAGGCCTCACGACAGGGCGTAGCGCCGGATCGGCATCCGGGCCACTCCGATCACGCGGACCACTCCGATCACGCGGGCCATACCGGGATCGATCAGCTGGCCGAGCGGGCGGCCCGCCGGCACAGTCAGGAGGATCTCGGGCATCCGGTTTGACGACCATCGGCACGAGCGAGCATCCTGAGCGGGTGGCGCAGCATCTTATGATTATTTCTTGGGCGCGCGAACCCGCCTGACGAGCCAGCGCTCCGGGTCCGTGCGCCTTGCCCTCCTGCCATGCCGGCGGGGGGCTTTTTTGTTGCCGCGGCCATGCAGCAAGCTGGTCGCCGAGCCATCGGGAGAGCAGCGATGAGCCGACCAGCCGCCACCCAGGCGCCGACCAGCAGTGATGGCGCCGCTGCCGAGACTCCGTCAAGACCCGGCCCGCCCCCAAGCGGCCGCCGTGCCGACCCGCCAGCCGCGGAGGTCCCCGATGCCGACATCAACACCACCGACATCAACACCACCGACATCAACGTCGCCGGCATCGACGTCGACCGGGCCGCGGCTGTGCTCACCGGAGTGGCCCAGCGCACCCGGGTCGTGCGCAGCGCGCACCTGTCCCGCCTGACCGGCGTGCCGGTGTGGTTCAAATGCGAGAACGAACAGCGCACCGCCTCGTTCAAGCTGCGCGGCGCCTTCACCCGGATCGCCCTCGCGGACCCCGAGGTGCGTGCGCGTGGCGTGGTCGCCGCCAGCGCTGGTAACCACGCCCAGGGCGTGGCCTACGCGGCGGCCCGCTTCGGCGTCCCAGCGACGATCTTCGTTCCAGCCGGGGCAAATCCTACAAAAATCGCTCGAACCAGGCGATTCGGTGCTCATGTCGAACTCGTGTCAGGCGACGTCGACGCCGCCCTGCTTGCCGCCGAGTCCGCCGCGCACGACCTCGGTGGGCTGCTCGTACACCCCTTCGACGACCCGATAGTGATCGCCGGTCAGGGCACGATCGGGCTCGAGCTGATCGAGCAGATACCGGGGCTGCGTACCGTGCTGGTCGGCGTTGGCGGCGGCGGGCTGATCGCGGGTATCGCGACAGCGCTCAGACAGCGCCGCGCCGATGTGCGGGTAATCGGTGTCCAGGCAGCGGGCGCGCCCGCTTTCGTCCGCTCCTGGCGCCGCGGGCACCGGCTGTGGGTACCGGCCACGACGATCGCGGACGGCATGGCCGTGCGAAGTCCGGGCAATCTGCCGCTGGCTCTCGCCGCGGACCTGGTGGATGACATGGTCACGGTTGATGAGGAGGCGTTCTGGGAAGCGATGGTGATGTTGGCCCAGGCCGATGGCCAGACGGTCGAACCGGCTGGTGCCGCCGGGGCCGCGGCGCTGCTGCGCCATCCGGGCTGCGCGCAGGGCCCGACCGCGGTGGTCCTGTCCGGCGGGAACATCGACCAGGCGACCGCTGGCCGCGTACGGGCGCTGGTGGCCGAGTCGCTGCGCACACCCGCGGCCTGAACCGGCCACATCGCCACCCGGGCCGCTCCCACACCACCCGGGGCTACTCCCACTCGATGGTGCCAGGGGGTTTCGAGGTGATGTCGTAGACCACCCGATTCACCTGGGCGACCTCGTTGACCACCCGATTGGAGATGCGTTCAAGCAGCTCATAGGGCAGCCGAGCCCAATCGGCAGTCATCGCGTCCTCGCTGGTGACCGCACGCAGGACAACCGGGTGCCCGTACGTGCGCTCGTCCCCCTGCACCCCGACCGAGCGGACGCCGGCCAACAGCACCGCGAACACCTGCCAGATCTCCCGGTCCAACCCGGCACGACGGATCTCCGCGCGCACAATCGCATCCGCGGCCCGCAAGGCCTCAAGACGCTCAACAGTGACCTCACCGATGATCCGGACAGCAAGGCCAGGCCCCGGGAAGGGCTGCCTCCAGACAATCTCCTCGGGCAGCCCGAGCTCCTCGCCGAGCCTGCGCACCTCGTCCTTGAACAGCGTGCGCAACGGCTCCACCAGGTTGAAACGCAGATCGTCGGGAAGACCACCCACATTGTGGTGCGACTTGATCTTCGCCGCGGTCGCTGAGCCGGACTCGATGACGTCGGGATACAGCGTCCCCTGTACGAGGAACTCAATCTGGGTTCCCTCGCTCTCGGCCCGTGTCTCGAGCTCGCGGGCCGCGGCCTCGAAGACCCGGATGAATTCCCGGCCGATGATCTTACGTTTACGCTCGGGATCGGTGACACCGGCAAGCGCGGCGGCAAACCGGTCGGCCGCCTTCACCTGGAGCAGCTCAACGCCGGTCGAGGCAACGAAGTCCTTCTCGACCTGTTCGGCCTCGCCAGCGCGCAACAATCCATGATCGACGAATACGCACGTCAACTGATCACCCACGGCTCTGTGCACAACGGCCGCCGCCACCGCCGAATCCACCCCACCGGACAGCCCGCAGATGACCCGGCCGCCACCGACCTGAGCACGCACCGCCGCCACCGCCTCATCCGCGATGTTGAGCGTGGTCCAGTCCGGCCGGCACCCGGCACCGGCGAACAGGAAGTGCCGCAGGATGTCCAACCCCCAGTCGGTGTGCGCGACCTCGGGATGAAACTGGACGCCGAACAGCCGGCGTTCGGTGTTCTCGAAGGCCGCGACCGGGGTTGACCGGGTCGCCGCGGTGACCACGAAGCCAGGTGGTGGTGCCGTCACCGAGTCGCCGTGAGACATCCACACCTGCTGGGCGACGGGCAGATCCGCGAACAGGACGCCCGCCGCCATGACCGCGAGCGGGGTCGCTCCGTACTCCGCGACACCCGTGCGCGCGACCGTCCCGGCCAGCGCGTGCGCCATCACCTGATGGCCATAGCAGATGCCCAGGACCGGGATACCGGCACCGAACAGCGCCGGATCCACCGCCAGCGCGCCCGGTGAGTACACCGACTTCGGCCCGCCCGAAAGGATAATCGCGGCGGGACGCCGAGCGATGATCTCCTCGACCGGAAGATCCCACGGCACGATCTCCGAATACACATGGCACTCGCGTACCCGCCTGGCGATGAGCTGAGCGTACTGGGCACCGAAGTCCACGACCAGAACCCGGTCATGGACGGGGCGAAACCCCGGATCGGTACCGGTCGGACGTCCGGCGGGCTGCGAGGCTGCGGTGTTCACGGCGTCAGCCTACGAAGCGGCAGGGGCCCGCGGCCGCGCGGACATTGATCCTTTCCCGCGGACATTGATCCTTTCCCGCGGCCGTGCCGTGACGGGTGTCCGCACGAGTCCCGGCCGGGGCACCGCCTGGATCACCAGACAGCAGCCGCGCGCGCTGGCCGATCGTAACGATTCCGGCATTCACGACTACCATCAACTAGTATCAGCCCATGCCCGTCTGGCCGCTCCTGGGTTCGGCGGGAACCACTCCTGGGTCCGGCGGGAACACAGCCACCGCATCGAGCGGGAAGTGGACAACACTTCCCACACTTCCGGCTGTGCCGAGAAAACCATGATCCTATAGCCTTTGGGTGGCTACCCTAGGGTAGGCGTCTTTCGGGTCGCCTGTCCGTACCGCTAAGGTGCCTGTCGAGGGACATCCGGGCCCGATACCGAGCCATCCTGGTACGACGTGTTCCGGGAGGCTGGCGGAGAGGTTGCGAAGGTACGTGCGCAGACAACCGATAGCCAGCAGGGGCGTCGACGCGCCCGCGGCATCCCCAATGACGCCGGAGGAGCCCGCCGACGACGGTGGGCATCGCGTCGGTGCGCCTACGATTACCCCGGCGGCCCCCGGCGGCCTGCGGCGGATAGCGGCGAACGTCGCTACCCCGGCGAACTGGCGGGTCCGGACCAAACTGATCGCGATTCTCGCCGTTCCAATGATCGCCATCCTGGTCAATGCCTCCCAGGGGGCCAACACGGTCCTCAGCAGCACTCAGCAGATCAACAGAGTCCGTAACATGATCCAAATCAGTCGCGCCGCCACCACCCTCACGTTCGAACTGGAACGGGAACGCACCTACACGATCGGCTATGTCGCGAGCGCGGGGCAACAGCGTTCCCTCGACGCGGTCAAGGCAGCACAGGCCCGGGTCGATCAGGCCGCCCGTGACTACGAGGACACCGCCAAGGGCCGCCAGAACGGCTTCAGTGAGCAGACCCGGGCGGCAATCCAAGCAGCCGCCGACCGGCTGTCCCGCCGACAGAACGTACGCGCGACAGCGCTGACTGTAGTTGACCCAGGCACTGTCACCGTGGCCTATACAACTATTATCAACAGTCTTGTCAACCTGGTTGCCCTCATTCCGCAGGGTCAGGACGACGGGTCGCTGCTGGCGGACGTGGTGAGCGCGGACTCGATTGCCCGCTCCGGGGAATTGCTGGCCGCTCAGCAGGCGCTGGTCTACGGCATTCTACAGAAGCAGCAGTTCGACAACAGCGACTATCGCGCGTTCGTCGGATTCCACACTGAGCGCGAAAGCCAGATTTCCCGCTTCGAGGGCGCGGCAACCGGCCCGCAGCGCGATTCGTACGGGACGACTGTTACCGGTCAGGACGTGTCGCAGGCCAACGACAACTCGCAGACCGTGCTGACAGGACGAGTTGGGCAGCCCCTCGACCTGGACGCCCAGAAATGGCTGAGGTCGACCCAACAGACGATGGACCTCAACCACAAGGTCCTGACCTCCCTTTTCAGCGACACCGACAGCCGGGTTCAAACGCTTCGTTCGACTATTCAGCGCAAGGCGCTGGTGGCCGGTCTGCTCATCGTTTTCATCCTGGCCGCCGCCCTCCTCATGACAATGGTCGTGGCCCGCTCCCTGGTGCGGCCACTGCTCGGACTGCGCGCGGCGGCGCTCGACATCGCCGGCAGCCGCCTGCCTGAAGCCGTCCGTCGCCTGCGTGACTCCACTGACCAGGACATCGACACCAACATCCAGCCGGTCGGTATCGACACCGAGGAAGAGATCGGTGAAGTCGCCCGTGCGTTCGACGAGGTACACCGGGAAGCCGTCCGCCTCGCCTCCGAGCAGGCGGTCCTGCGAAACAACGTCAACGCGATGTTCGTCAACCTGTCCCGACGAAGCCAGGGCCTGGTCGAACGGCAGCTACGGCTGATCGACGATCTGGAGAACCGGGAGCAGGACCCCGACCAGCTCTCCAACCTGTTCAAACTCGACCACCTCGCCACCCGTATGCGGCGGAACAACGAGAGCCTGCTGGTCCTCGCCGGTACCGACACCGCTCGCCGCTGGACCCACCCCGTCCCGCTCAACGAGGTCGTCCTCGCCGCCATCTCCGAGGTGGAGCAGTACACGAGGGTGAAGCAGTCGGCCGCGGCCCCGGTATCGATCGCCGGACACGCGGTGAGTGACGTCGTGCACCTCATCGCCGAACTGCTGGAGAACGCGACATCGTTCTCGCCACCGGCAACAGAGGTGCTGGTCACCAGCCATTCGCTCGGTCCCGGCGCAGGGGCAATGATCGAAATTGAGGATCGTGGCATCGGCATGCCGGCCAAGGATCTCGAGCGTGTCAACGAGCGCCTTGCCAACCCGCCGGTCGTCGACGTGTCGGTATCCCGGACGATGGGCCTGTTCGCGGTAGGCAGGCTGGCCACCCGGCACGGCATTCGCGTCCAGCTTCGGGAATCAACGTCCGGCGGCATAACCGCCGTGGTGCGGCTACCAGCCAAAGTTGTCGCCGGTGATCCGTCCTCAAGCGCCCCCGCACGGCCGGCGAGTACCGTCGGTGGCGGTCGCCCATCTGTTGGCAGCCGGCCAGCGGCCGACAACGCTTTCCCCGCGGCCATGCCCAATGGCAACTTCACGGCCAACGGCAGGACGCTGGCCAAGGACAGCGCATTCTCCAACGGCTCTGCCCAGCTCAACGGGCATGCCCCGTTGAATGGCAGCGATCCGAGATCCGTCGAGCCGCAGTTGGGATTCCCGCCTCTTCCGTCCCCGGCGCCGCACATGGCGTCCCACGACGACCAAGACCGGGGACGTCGTCCCGGAGCGGACGGGATGCCGGCCGACAGCGGATTCCGCCAGGCGGGAAGCGGCGGATTGGACGTGGGCTCCACCCGTTTCGGAGGTACGAAGCCAGGGCCGGACGCTCTGTCCAGCGCTACCGGCCCGCAGAACATCATCGCCGGCGACCGGTCGGGAACCGATTTCCCAGCCGCGACCGGACCTTCCAGCGACGGCTATGAGATCCCCCGCGGGCCAACTGTGTCGCCTTGGCC